>NZ_JBBMFR010000010.1:0-68586 GCF_040095915.1 Bifidobacterium hominis
GAGTTCCGGAGCATGTCCCTCGCGGTCTAGGGCTGTATCCTAATTAACAACGTCCAACAAACGGGGCGCAGTTCACTTGGGGGGAGCGGGCTTCTCTCATATCTGTAAACGTTGCAAATGCTTAGTGCACGACGGTGACGGTGCAATCGGCGAAATTGACGATCTGTTTGGAGACGGAACCGAGGAAATGCGCATCCAATCCAGACAGTCCGCGGGAACCGACCACCAAATGGCGTGCGTAACGGGAAGCTGCGATCAGTCCCTTCGCCGCGGAGATATGGAAGGCGTGCGATTCGATCTGGAAATCGTCGGGAATGCCGGCCGTGGGAATCTCCACCGAATCGAGCAGCTCGTCAAGAATGCGTTCCGCACGCTCCTGACCTACGGCTATTGGCGCGATGGCGTTCTCATACCCTTCGATGACACCGAGATCTTTCAGCTGCCAGCAGAACATCACCTGCAGGGGAGCGTGATGCAGTGCAGCCAGATCGATGGCGAACCGCAGGGCGTGTCGCGATGTTTCCGATCCGTCGACGCCAACCACAATCGGACGCTGGCTTCTTGGCAGCGGGGAACCCGGCAGGTCGTATGTCACGGTGTTCTCCGAGGGCGTAAGCGCATTGGCGATGGCATCCTGCACGCTGGATTCCTCGTTGTCGAGAATGCGCACCACGGTGACCGGAACCTCCGCAGCTTCGGCGAGCGAAGCTGAAAGAGATCCGAGGAACCAGCGCGCTACGCGGCCAAGGGAACGGCGTCCTACCACAATCTGCTGCGCGTCCCTGCCTATCTCCAGCAATGCGGATGTTCCTGTGGCCTTGACCGATGTGAGTTTGACATGATCCTCATTGATGGTCATGCCTTGCGAAGCCTCGGAAACCCAGTCACGAAGCTTCTGCGCGATATCATGACGGACTTCGGCCCATTGTTCTTCGTCTTCCGGCTCTGATCCCATATCCCAGGAATGGGACCAGGCGAACACTGCATTGACCTGCTGGCCGGTAAGCGATGCCTCGTTCAGCGCCCAGCGTAATGCGGCGAAGGATTCGTCGGAACCGTCAACGCCGACGACGATATCATGGAGACGAGTGTCTGCGATCGATCCGGAACCGGCCGCATTTAGGGTGGTGTCGCTCATCTTGGTGACCTCCTTGGTCGTTGCTATATGTCAAGCATATACGTTCGGTTGCGTCGAAAGCGCAATTTACGCGCGGATGAAGCAAACGTCACCGCGAATCGGTAGAGTGTTGAAGGACTAACAAGAGTGGAAGGACAAGCATGTTCGAACGGTTTACCGACCGTGCGCGGCGCGTGATCGTGCTGGCGCAGGAAGAAGCTCGTACCCTCCAGCACAACTACATCGGTACCGAGCATCTGCTGCTTGGCCTGATTCGCGAGGGTGACGGCGTCGCAGCCAAGGCGCTGGCCTCAAAGGGTGTGACCTTGGATGACACCCGCAAACAGGTCGAAGAGATGATCGGTAAGGGGAATGCCACGCCGAACGGCCACATTCCCTTCACTCCGCATGCCAGGCAGGTGTTGGAGCTGTCGCTGCGTGAGGCGTTGCAGCTGGGGCACAGCTATATCGGCACCGAGCATATCCTGCTCGGTCTGATTCATGAAGGCGAAGGCGTGGGCACTCAAGTGCTGATCAAGATGGATGTCAATCTTGGTGAACTGCGCAGCGCCACCATCGACTTGATTCGTGGCAATTCCGGTGATGGCAAGGGCGACGGCAAGGGTGATTTGGCCAACGCCGGTGGCGTACAGGATCGCCGCAACCAGACCGGTTCCGCGATTCTTGACCAGTTTGGCCGCAATCTGACCGCCGAAGCTGCCTCCGGCAAGCTTGATCCGGTGATTGGCCGCTCGAGTGAGATCGAGCGTGTGATGGTGGTACTGAGCCGCCGCACCAAGAACAATCCGGTGCTGATCGGCGAGCCGGGTGTCGGCAAAACCGCCGTGGTCGAAGGCTTGGCGCAGAAGATCAACGCCGGTGACGTTCCGGAGACGTTGAAGGGCAAACAGGTCTATTCGTTGGATCTGGGCTCCATGGTGGCTGGTTCACGCTACCGTGGCGATTTCGAGGAACGCCTGAAGAAGGTGCTCAAGGAGATCAAGACCCGCGGTGACATCGTGCTGTTCATCGATGAGATCCACACCATTGTGGGCGCTGGCTCTGCAGACGGTGCTCTTGGCGCTTCCGACATGCTGAAGCCCATGCTGGCCCGTGGCGAGCTGCAGACCATTGGCGCTACCACCACTGACGAGTATCGCAAGTACATCGAGAAGGATGCGGCTCTCGAACGTCGTTTCCAGCCGATCCAGGTGCATGAGCCGAGCATTGCCGAGACCATTGAGATCCTTAAGGGCTTGCGTTCCCGTTACGAGAACCACCACCATGTGACGATCACCGACGGCGCGTTGCAGGCCGCGGCCGAGCTGTCGAGTCGTTACATTCAGGACCGTCACCTGCCCGACAAGGCCATCGATCTGATTGATGAGGCTGGCGCGCGCCTGCGCATCCGTCGACTGACCGCTCCGCCGGAACTCAAGGAACTCGACACGAAGATCGCCAAGCTTGCCGAAGAGAAGGACCAGTCCATCAAGGATCAGGACTTCGAAAAGGCCGCTGAGCTGCGTGATAAGCAGGAGAAGCTGGAATCCGAGCGCAAGCAGAAGGAATCCTCATGGCGTGAAGGCGAATCCGACGTGAAGATGGTCGTGGATGAGGATGTCATCGCCGAAGTGATTTCCCAGACCACCGGCATTCCGGTGTTCAAGCTCACCCAGGCCGAGTCCAAGAAGCTCATGACCATGGAAAGCGAGCTGCACAAGCGCATCATCGGCCAGGATGAGGCCGTGTCCGCATTGAGCCGTTCCATCCGCCGCGCACGTGTTGGCTTGAAGGATCCGAAGCGTCCGTCCGGTTCGTTCATCTTCGCCGGCCCCACCGGTGTTGGCAAGACCGAGCTGGCCAAGACGCTCGCCGAATTCCTGTTCGACGACGAGGACGCGCTGATTCGTGTCGACATGTCCGAATTCTCCGAGAAGTATGCGGCTTCGCGCCTGTTTGGTGCTCCTCCGGGATACGTCGGCTACGAAGAGGGCGGCGAACTCACCGAGAAGGTGCGTCGCAAGCCGTTCTCCGTGGTGCTGTTCGATGAGATCGAAAAGGCCCATCCGGATATCTTCAACACGCTGCTGCAGGTGTTGGATGATGGTCACCTGACCGATGGGCAGGGCCGCAAGGTGGACTTCAAGAACACCATCATTATTCTGACCACCAATCTTGGTACTCGTGACATCGCCAAGGCCGCCAACACCGGCTTCAACTTGGGCGTCAACACTGAGTCGAGCTACCAGCGCATGAAGGATCAGGTCTCCGCGGAGCTGAAGCAGCAGTTCCGTCCGGAATTCCTGAACCGTCTGGACGACATCATCGTGTTCAAGCAGCTCACCGAGCCACAGGTGCGTCAGATCGTCGATCTTGACGTCAAGCAGCTCAATGAACGCTTGTTCGATCGCCACATGTCGCTCGAGCTTACCGACGCTGCCAAGGATTTGCTCGCGCAGAAGGGCTTCGATCCGTTGCTGGGTGCGCGTCCGCTGCGTCGCGTGATTCAACGCGACGTCGAAGACGCCATTTCGGAGAAGATCCTGATGGGCGAACTCGAAGATGGTCAGCGCGTGAAGGTCGATGCGGAAGGCGAAGGCATTCTGGGCGAGTTCACCTTTACCGGTGAGACGTTCGAAGAGCCGAATGCAGAGCCTGCTGAAGCTGAAGTTGCACCGGCTGAAGCTGAGGCACCTACCGAATCGACGGAATCCGCTGAGTAAACAGATCAAACTGGCACGTTGTAGTCGCAACAACGAAAGGTCCTGAAATCTTGGGAAAGGTTTCAGGACCTTGTTTTTATTATTGGAATCTCATATGACTGCATTCGCGGATGCAAATCGGTTCTTTCGTCATGTGAAGCCATATATGAAATCGCATAATATGAAAGATGCAAAAGGGCTGGTATGCCAACGGTTTCGTCGCATACCAGCCCTTTTTGATACAGTCGTCGGATCCAGGGAATTTACTTGATGGCGTTCAGCCACTGCTCCTTGGTGGCCTTCTCGGATTCAAGCTTGGCCTTCTTCTTCGGATCGGATTCGGCCGCGATCTTCGCGTCAAGCTCGGCGAGCTGCGCGTTGAGCTGCTCCTCGAAAGAGGACTTGCGGGCGTCGGCTTCCGGATCGGACTGCTTCCACGCGGCATCCTCGACAGCCTTGATCTGCTTGTCGACGGCGTCGAGGCGGCCCTCGATGCGGCGTACTTCGTCGCGTGGCACATAGCCGATCTGATCCCACTCCTCCTGAATGGCGGCGAGGGCCTGACGAGCCTGCTTGGCGCTTTCCTCATCCTTAACGGGAACAAGCGCCTCGGCCTTGACCAGCAGAGCTTCCTTCTTGGCGAGATTCTCCTTCTCAGAGGAGCTGATCTGATCACGATCGGCCTGGCGCGCGTTGAAGAATGCGTCTGCGGCAGCGCGGAAACGCTCCCACATGGCATCATCATCACGACGACCGGCACGACCGGCCTTCTTCCAACGATCCATCAGCTCGGTGAACTTGCGGGAAGTCTCAACCCAAGCGGTGGAATCCTGCAGCGCCTCGGCCTCCGCGATGATGGCTTCCTTAGCCGCCTTGGCGGAATTGCGTTCTTCGTCACGGCTCTGCACCCACTTGCGGCGGGCGAAATTAAACTTGGTGCGAGCCGCGGAGAAGCGGGCCCACAGGGCGTCTGCGTCTTCCTTATCGATACGGATGTTGTTGCGCTGGTGTTCCTGCCACTGCTGGAAAAGTGAACGGAACTTGTCGGCGGTGGAACGCCAGTTGGTGTTTTCGTCAAGGGAATCAGCCAATGCTTCGGCCTTCTCCACAATGACGGTGCGCTCCTCAAGAGCCTTGGCGATGGCAGCCTTGCGTGCCTCGGTCAACGCGGTTTTCTTGGCCGCGCCTTCCTCCTTCAGTGCCTCGAACTGGGCCTTGAGAGCGGCCAGATCGCCCACCACTGCCGGCTTTTCGGTTTCCGCGGACAACGTCTTGATGGTTTCGTCGATTTCGCGGGACTTCACATTATTGGCCTTGAGCTTGTTGGCGAACAGGTCCAGCTTGGCCTTCAGATCAAGGTAACGGCGGGCATACAGGGCCAGCGCCTCTTCCTTGGAGGCGTCAGGGAACTGGCCGACCTCACGTTCTTCTTCGCCGTCCTTAACGAACACGGTGCCATCATCGGCGACACGGCCGAACGCTTCGGCGGCCTTCACATCAACATCGGAGAATCCGGTGGACGCTGCAGCCGGGGCGGTGTGCTGCGGAGCCTTCTTGGCGAAGGCTGCAGGGCTCGGAGCGTGCGGCTTCATTGAAGCAGGGCTCGGAACGGCCGGTTTGCTGGCCTTGACTGCGGGCGTCGTCGCCTGCTCGGTGGTTTCATTAATGTTCTCGGACGCGGTGACATTCTCGTCGGCCATGGCCAGCTCCTTTAAGTAAGCTTCATGTAGTGCAGGGTATGCGGATCATACGAACGTGCTTCCAAAGCTTGAAAAACGCGATGCATTTTCCGCAACCTCATTTATTATAGGGAATCGTGGCAAAAGGCGCATCTATTTCAGGATTTCCAGAGTGGCTCCCCTCTGAACGTGTTGTGGAGCAGCGTGTTATCGACACGCTCCGTGAAGTTTTCGAGCTCAATGGCTTCATAGGCATTGAAACTCGTGCGGTTGAGCAGGGGTCGAGCCTGCTCAAAAAAGGCGAAACCAGCAAGGAGATTTACTTGCTGAGCCGTCTTCAGGAGGTCGGTCATGAGTCCGACACTCCGATTGAAGATCGTCTTGGTCTGCATTTTGATTTGACTGTTCCGCTGAGCCGTTATGTCGTTGAGCATTCGGGTGATTTGGCGTTCCCGTTTAAGCGTTGGCAGATTCAGAAGGTCTGGCGTGGCGAACGTCCTCAGGAAGGGCGTTTCCGCGAGTTCGTGCAGGCCGATATCGATGTGATCGGCAATGGTGATCTACCGGATCATTATGAGGTTGAGTTGCCGCTGGTCATGGTATCGGCTTTGGAACGTCTGCGCGAGTTCGGTCTGCCGAAGGCCACCGTGCATGCGAACAACCGCAAGCTCTCCGAAGGTTTCTACCGTGGTTTGGGCCTGAACGACATCGAAGGCGTGCTTCGTGAGATCGACAAGCTCGACAAAATCGGTGCCGACGAAGTGGCCAAGCTGCTGGTGGAAGGTTGCGGAGCCAACGAGAATCAGGCTCGTGCGTGCCTTGAGCTCGCGGAGCTCACCGCCGCTGATGGTGCGGAGCTGTCCAGCAAGTTCGACGCGTTGTGCGAGAAGCACGACATCGCCAATGATTCCGAGGCGTATGCGCTCGCACGTCAGGGGCTTGACACGTTGGCGATGATTGTTGACGAGGCCGCTCGTATTCGCCCGGGTTCCGTGATTGCGGATCTGAAGATCGCTCGCGGCTTGGATTACTATACCGGTTCCGTGTATGAGACGTTCCTTGACGGTGCGGCCTCGCTCGGGTCCATCTGCTCCGGAGGTCGTTACGACAACCTCGCATCGCAAGGCAGCAAGAAGTACCCGGGTGTGGGCCTGTCCATCGGCCTGTCCCGCTTGGTTTCGTACATGCTGCACACCGCCGGTGCCCACGCGAATCGTGTGTCCCCGGCTTCTGTGCTCGTGGCCGTGTGGAATGAGGAGGACCGTTCCGCGTCCAATCTGATTGCCAACCAGCTGCGTGCCCGTGGCATCGCCGCTGACGTGGCTCCGACCGCAGCCAAGCTCGGCAAGCAGATCAAGTATGCCGACAAGCTCGGCATACCATACGTGTGGTTCCCCGCAGACGAGTCCGCGCAAGACGCTTCGGATGAAGTCAAGAACATTATCACAGGTGACCAGCATCCGGCCGACGTACAGTCTTGGGAGCCGGATACTGTGTATGCCCAGCAAACCGTTACTGTAGAAGCCTGAAATCACAAGACTTCACAAGAGAATAAGGAATAGGGGAAGCATGAGCCAGACGGCTTATAGAACACATCATGCAACCGAAGTGACCGAGGAACTCGTCGGTCAGAAGGTGACGCTCTCCGGTTGGGTTGATCGTCGTCGCGACCACGGCGGCGTGGCCTTCATCGATCTTCGCGACAACACCGGTTTGGTGCAGGTTGTCATTTATGACGAGGACATGGCACGTCCGCTGCGTTCCGAGTTTGTGATTCAGGTTGTAGGCGAGGTCCGCCTGCGTCCGGACGGCAATGAGAACGATCATCTGGCCACCGGCAAGATCGAGGTCGTTGCCGAAAGCATCGAGGTGCTTGCTAAGTCCGATGCGCTGCCGTTCCAGGTGTCCACCGCTTTGGAGAACGAGTCCGAGAACAAGCTGCCGGGTGAGGAAGTTCGTCTCAAGTACCGTTATCTCGATCTGCGTCGTCCGTCCATGCAGCGCAATCTGAAGTTGCGTTCCCAGATGTCGAAGGCCGCACGCCACGCTCTGGAGGAGATGGGCTTCGAAGAGGTCGAAACTCCGACCATGATCAAGTCCACGCCGGAAGGCGCCCGCGATTTCGTGGTGCCGGCCCGTTTGGTGCCGGGTTCCTGGTACGCATTGCCGCAGTCCCCGCAGTTGCTCAAGCAGCTGCTCATGGTCTCTGGCGTGGAACGCTACTACCAGCTGGCGCGTTGCTACCGTGATGAGGATTTCCGTGCCGACCGACAGCCGGAGTTCACCCAGCTTGATATGGAAATGGCATTCGTGGATCAGGAAGATGTGATGGCCATGGCCGAAAAGGTCATCGCTGCCATTTGGCAGTCTGCAGGCTATGAGATCCAGCTGCCGATTCAGCGCATCACCTGGCAGGAAGCCATGGATAAGTACGGCTCCGACAAGCCGGATCTGCGTTTCGGCAATCCACTGATCGAGCTGACTGACTACTTCAAGAACACTCCGTTCCGCGTGTTCCAGGCTCCGTACGTCGGCGCGGTGCTCTTCAAGGGTGGTGCAGCCACGCCTCGCCGCCAGTTCGACGCTTGGCAGGATTGGGCCAAGCAGCGTGGCGCCAAGGGCCTTGCCTACGTGGTGTTCGCTGAGAACGGCGAGCTCAAGGGACCTGTTGCCAAAAACCTGTCTGAAGAGGAACGCGCTGGCCTGAAGGAAGCCGTTGGCGCGGAAGACGGCGATGCCGTGTTCTTCGCCGCAGGCCGCCGCACCTCCGCTCAGGAGCTGCTGGGTGCCGTGCGCGTGGAATTGGCTGATCGTGCCGGTCTGCTCAAGCCCGACGATTTCGCGTTCACCTGGGTTGTGGACTTCCCGCTGTTCAAGGCCGCCGACGATCCGGATGATGACGATGTGGCGGTCGGCCACTCCAAGTGGACTTCCATGCACCACCCGTTCACCATGCCGTCCAAGGATTGGATCGACACCTTCGACAAGGATCCGGAACACGCCATGTCCGATTCCTACGACATCGTGTGCAACGGTAACGAAATGGGCGGCGGTTCCGTGCGTATCCACCGTGATGACATTCAGGATCGTGTGCTCGATGTGCTGGGCATCACCCCTGAAGAGGCTGCCGACAAGTTCGGCTTCCTGCTTGAAGCCTTCAAGTACGGTGCTCCGCCGCACGCTGGCATCGCTCTCGGTTGGGATCGTACCGCCGCTATCCTGGCTGGTGCTGACTCCATCCGCGACGTCATCGCCTTCCCGAAGGCTGGCGGCGGTCGTGATCCGCTGACCGGCGCTCCGGCTCCGATTTCCGACGAACAGCGTGCGGAAACCGGCGTTGATTATGATCCGGAAGAAGACGAAGACTGATAGCGTTTTCGCTTTGAGATGACAGGCTGTCTTTGCATGAGAGACCGTGCAAGGACAGCCTGTTTTTATTGTTTGCGTTGTCTATTTTCTCTTGCTGCCGGTATGGTGGAGCAAAGATGAGTATCTGAAATATTATGAGAAAGAACTGAATCTGTAGTATGAATTTGAAGCAATCGTTGGAAAAACATGATTTTCATGGTGTCTGGATGCGACTTCTCGCGTTGGCGATGATACTGATTGTGGCAGTGAGTGCACTCGTCGCATCCCCAGCCAGTGCTAACGCCGCCGAAGTCGGAGATCCCTCCGCAGTCAAGGGCAAAACCTACGCGGTTGGTACTGATACCACGTTCGCACCGTTCGAATATCGGGAGAACGGCAAGATGACCGGTATCGATATGGAACTGATTCGTGCCATCGCCCAAGAAGAAGGATTCGAAGTCACCATCCAATCATTGGGTTTCAATGCGGCATTGCAGGCTTTGAGTTCCAATCAGGTGGATGTGGTGATCGCAGGCATGTCAATCACCGACGAACGCAAGGCGACTTACGATTTTTCCAATCCTTACTTCCAGTCCGGCATTCAAATGGCCATCGCTGAAAACAACGATAGTATTACCAGCTACAAGGATCTTGACGGTAAAACCGTTGTTGCGAAAACCGGTTCGGAAGGCGAATCCTACGCCAAGCAGCATGCGAACGAGTATGGCTACACCGTGACTTCCGTGGACCAGTCGTCAACCATGTACGAGATGGTCAAATCCGGTAATGCGGACGCGGTATTTGACGACTATCCGGTGCTTGCCTACGGTGTTTCCCAAAATAACGGTTTGAAGATCGTGACCCCGAAAGTGCCGCATGGCGAATATGGCATGGCCGTGAACAAGGGCAAGAACGCTGATCTTCTGGCCGCCATCGACGATGGTTTGAACAAGCTCATCGCTTCAGGCAAATACGAGACGATCGTCGCGCAATATCTGGGCGAAGCCGGCGCGAAGGAACAAGTCGAGGCGATTTCCGGCAAGGTCACCGATAATGGTGCCGATGGCACGGCTCAGAAGAAGGTCGGTTTCTTTGGTCTTGTCAAACAGTCGATGCCGGCTTTGCTGACCGGTCTGAAGAACACGTTGCTGATCACCTTGCTGTCGTTTGTGATCGCGCTGGTACTGGGTGTCGCTTTTGGCTTGATGAAGGTGTCCGAAAACAAAATTCTGGAAGGCATAGCTAAGGTTTACATTGCAGTGTTTCGCGGTACGCCGATTCTGGTATGGGCGTTCTTCTTCTATTTTGGTGTGCCGCAGCTGATCGGACACAGTGTGAACATTTGGGTTGCGGGCGCGTTGACGCTGTCGCTCAATTCCGGCGCATATCTGGCGGAAATCGTGCGTGGCGCCGTGCAGTCCGTTGACTCTGGTCAGATGGAGGGCGCACGTTCTCTTGGCCTCAACCATCATCAGGCCATGGCGCGCGTGATCATGCCTCAGGCCACTGCGATCGCCATGCCGTCGATCATCAACCAGCTGGTCATTATGATCAAGGATTCCTCGCTGCTGCTGGCCATCGGCTTCGGTGAATTGCTGTACCAGGCGCAGCAATTGTATGCGGCGAACTTCCGCGTCACCGAAACGTTGCTGATCGTCGGTGTGATGTACTTCGTGGCCATCACCATCCTCACATGGCTGGCCAATATCGTTGACAGGAAGGTGAATCGATGAGCGAGAACGGCAATCACGGCAACAATGATGGCGAAGTGATCATCGACGTCAAGAATCTGCATAAAAAATATGGTCATACAGAAGTCATCAAAGGCGTCGATCTTACGGTACGCAAGGGCGAGGTAATTTGCATCATCGGACCGTCCGGTGCCGGTAAATCCACCATATTGCGTTGCCTGAATGGACTCGAACAGGCTTCCAGCGGCCAGATTGTGGTCAACGGCCATGATTTGGGCGATCCGCACGTGAACATCGACCAGGTGCGTGAGCAGGTTGGCATGGTGTTCCAGCATTTCAACCTGTTCAACAACATGAGCGTGATCGACAACATCACTCTCGCGCCGAAACTGGTGCACAAGAAAACCGACGAGCAGGCACGAGAACATGCGATGGCATTGCTGAAAACCGTGGGATTGGCCGAAAAGGCCGATGCTATGCCGAAATCGTTGTCAGGCGGTCAAAAGCAGCGTGTGGCCATCGCTCGCTCCTTGGCCATGCGTCCGAAAGTCATGCTGTTCGACGAGGCCACATCGGCGCTCGACCCGGAAATGGTCGGAGATGTGCTCGAAGTCATTCGTGAACTAGCCGAAGAGGGAATGACCATGGTGCTGGTGACCCATGAGATGGGTTTCGCCCGCGAAGTGGCCACCCGTGTGATCTTTACGGATGCGGGCGTGATCGAAGAGGAAGGCACTCCGGATGAGATCTTCAACCATCCGAAGAGCGAGCGTTTGAAGGCATTCCTTTCCAAAGTGCTCTGACGGTTTTGACAGGGTGGCATGCGGATTACGGTGGTAACGTGATGGACGTGCCATCGTAAAAGGTTCGCATACGAATCTGCATGTAAAAGACAGGCGAATGTAGGATGAAATTCATCTTGCGTTCGCCTGTTTTGCTCTTTCTCGTTGCCTGGCGTTCCTACGTTGGAATACATGAGTATTGGTGATATGTGGCGCCGCGTTGCGGACGGTTTCAAATCCAAGGTTTCCGAACGAGTGGTGTTCGGTGCGGTGGCCGTATTGTTCGTAATAGCCGTGCTGGCTATCGAATTGCCGCGATTGTGGTAGCTGCCATCATGGTGCGTGAGATATCAGCATTGCGTCCGATAACGCGCTATGATGCATTTTTTTGAGATAACGCTGTCTCATATTCTGAGCATGTCAGGGGTGGTAACAGCCGCGGAAACATGTCTTCCATATACTGCCCATATGACAGATATCAAAGAAACACAAGAGACGCGCCCAATCATGCCGGGTGCGGAAGACAGCGGCCGACCGCTGGTCGAATTGACCCACGTTGAAAAGCACTACGGTGACTTGCATGTGCTCAAGGACATCAACCTCACCGTCAAGAAGGGCGAGGTGCTGGTCATCGTCGGCCCATCCGGTTCCGGCAAGTCCACGATGTGCCGCACCATCAACCGTTTGGAAACCATTGATTCCGGCGATATTCGCATTGATGGAAAGCCGTTGCCTCAGGAAGGCAAGGAGCTCGCCAGCCTGCGTGCCGAGGTCGGTATGGTGTTCCAGTCGTTCAACCTGTTCGCCAACAAGACAATTCTTGAGAATGTGACGCTTGCGCCGATCAAGGTGCGCCACATGGATAAGAAGGCGGCCGAGGGTCTCGCCATGGACCTGCTCTCCCGAGTGGGAGTGGCTTCGCAGGCTTCCAAGATGCCATCGCAGCTTTCCGGCGGTCAGCAGCAGCGTGTCGCTATCGCCCGAGCGCTTGCCATGCAGCCGAAGGTCATGTTGTTCGATGAGCCGACGTCCGCGCTTGATCCGGAAATGGTCAATGAAGTGCTTGACGTCATGGTGGAGCTGGCTCATGAAGGTATGACCATGCTGTGCGTGACCCACGAGATGGGCTTCGCGCGCAAGGTGGCCGACAAGGTTGTGTTCATGGCCGACGGCCAGATTCTTGAGCAGAGCACGCCGGAGGACTTCTTTGAAAATCCGAAGACCGATCGTGCCAAGGACTTCCTGTCGAAGATTCTCACCCACTGAAATGACTGACGGGAATAAGACAGAAGAAGGATTTTCGATATGAAACTTTCTATGAGGGCGAAGCGTATGCTGCGCAGGGCTATGGCGGCCTTCTGCGCGTTTGCGTGCGTGTTCGCAGTGTCCGCATGTGGTGCGGACGATGCCGATGGCAAGATTCGCGTCGGCATCAAATTCGACCAGCCTGGTCTGGGCTTCAAGAAGTCCGGCACCTATGTTGGCTTCGATGTGGATGTGGCCAAGTACATCGCCAAGAAGCTTGGCTATTCCGAAGACCAGATCGTGTGGAAGGAGGCGCCGTCGAAGCAGCGTGAGGCCATGCTGCAGAATGGCGATGTCGATTTCATCGTTGCAACGTATTCCATCACTGACGAGCGTAAGAAGGTTGTTTCCTTCGCGGGACCGTACTTCGTTGCGGGTCAGGATCTGCTGGTTCGCAAGGATGAAACCTCCATCAAGGGTCCGGAGGATCTTAACGGCAAGCGTCTGTGCTCCGTGACCGGTTCAACTTCCGCGGTTACCGTCAAGGAGAAGTTCGCCAACGAAGTGCAGCTCATGGAGCAGCCGGGTTACGCGGAATGCGCTACTGCACTGTTCTCGGGCATCGTTGATGCGGTGACCACCGACGATATTATTCTGGCAGGTCTTGCCTCCGCTTCGCGTGGCCGTCTGCGTGTGGTCGGCAAGCCGTTCACCCAGGAGTATTACGGCGTCGGCATCAAGAAGGGCGATACGAAGCTGGCCACCCGGATCGACAACGCCATCGCCGATATGATTCAGGATGGTTCTTGGAAGCGTGCCATCTCCGACAACACGAAGGGCACCGCATACACGCCGAACGCGAAGTACAATCCGCCGGAGCCGACTGAGGGGGAGAAGTAATGGAAGCGTTCATCTCATTGTTCAGCCAGTACAATGTGCCGGCTGCGTTCTTGGTGAACATCGAACTGACCTTGTGGTCGGCGTTGTTCTCCACGATTCTTGGCGTCATCCTCGTGATGATGCGCATTTCTCCGGTCGCATCGTTGCGTGTGGTATCGGGCGCTTATGTCGAGTTGTTCAAGAACCTGCCGTTGACCATCATCATGGTGTTCATGGTGCTGGGCGCCTATGCGCAGTTGAAGCTCAGCTTCTCCGACACATTCGCCACGAACTTCTTCTGGCTGGCCGTCACCGGCTTGAGCCTGTATACGGCGGCTTTCGTGTGCGAATCGCTCCGATCCGGCATCAACACGGTGCCTCTCGGTCAGGCTGAAGCCTGTCGCGCATTGGGATTGAACTTCATGCAGTCCGCCACCCAGATCATTCTGCCGCAGGCATTCCGCGGCTCTGTGGCGCCGTTGGGTAATACGCTCATCGCATTGCTGAAGAACTCCACGGTTGCGGCCGCGGCATCCGTCGCCACCGAAACTTCGTCGTTGATGAGCGAAATGATCGAATACCGTTCTGACGTGATTATTCCGATCTTCCTTATCTTCGCGTTCGGTTATGTGATTCTGATCATTCCGATCGGCATGCTGACCACGTATCTGTCCAACAAGCTCGCGGTGAGGAGGTGACGCACCATGGCAAGCAATGAAAGCGCGGTGCTGTTCGACCAGCCCGGTCCTAAGAGCCGTAAAACCATTCGTATCGTCAATTGGATCGCAGGCATCGCCTTCGCGATCGTAGTTGTGTTGATTCTCATGAGGCTTCACAATCCGCCGGATGGCGAGAACCAGCTGAGCTGGGAACTGTGGAAGCCGGCTCTTGATGCCGAAGCGTGGACCGACTTCTACCTTCCGGGATTGTGGGCCACGATTCGCGCCTCCGTTTTGGCCGTGATTGGCGCGGTGCTGTTCGGTTTGCTGTTCGGCATCGGCCGTCTGCTTCCGAACATCGTGATTCGTGCGATTTCCGGTGCCGTCGTTGAGTTTGCGCGCGCAGTCCCTGTGCTGTTGCTCATGATCTTCTTCTGGCGTTGGTTCGCTTTTGCCGGCATGGCAAGCCCGGCATATTGGGCTGTGGTGCTCGCGCTGGTGATCTACAACGGTTCCGTGGTGGCTGAGCTCGTTCGTTCCGGCGTCGGCAACCTGCCGAACGGTCAGCGTGAGGCGTCGCTCGCCTTGGGTCTGACTCGCACGCAGTCGCTGATGGAAGTCGAAGTGCCGCAGGCCATCTACGCCATGCTTCCTGCCGCTGTGACGCAGTTGGTGGTGGTGCTGAAGGATACCGCCCTTGGCTCGATCATCATGTATACCGATCTGTTGCAGGAATCACGCCGACTTGGTTCGATGTACTTCAATATTCTGCAGACGCTGGTTGTTGCCGCCGTCATCTACTTCATCGCATGTTGGCTGCTGAGCCGACTTGCGGAATGGCTGCCGGAACGTATGCAGAAGCACACCGCGGCACCTGCCGAACCGGAACCGGTCGCGCCGATTGCCATTATGGATCCGTCGAATGTGAATCAGATTGCCGTGGCCAAGGAAGGTGTGCCGCTTGGCGGCGCCCAGCGCCTGTATCATGTGCATCATCGTGGTTCCAACGCGTCGATTCGCCATTGGCGTCAGACCCGCTACGTTCAGGGATTCGACGAGACGCATCCGGAAAGCCAGGTCGAGTTCGACAAGAACGGCAGACCGATCAAAGAGACGTCCAAGCAGGACAAGCTAAGATTCGACAAGCCGAAGTCCGACAAGTCAAAGGGCGATAAGCCCAAGCAGTGACGTCATCTGATCTGCGAAGACCGATAGGGCGCTGATTTTTTGCAGAGAGCGAGGAATCAGCGCCCTATTGTGTGAAAGAAGTCAGGCAAAACGTAAGAAAAGCAGGATGCGGCGATTGGGCGTGGCGATGCCATGATCCAATCGCCGCATCGCTTATTATAGGGGGTAAGCAAGGAGGCTTGACGTGTCAGACAAAGACAAGGATGTGAAGATATCGTCCATTGCGAAGACGTTGAACAAGGTTGAGGACAGGCTTGAGAAGGGGGAGAACTGCAGTTCCGTCGCCGAGGGGCTCGCGAACGTCGCCAAGGCGAGCGAATTGCTCAGCTCCGTATGGACGTTGCCTCCCGGTCAGCTGCTACGATTCCACCACGATACGAGGGTCGCTGGAATCGACGGCGATTCCACGCCGGGCTTTGACGGCAACAAAGACGATGCGGAACGGTTCATTACGATCAGTTCTTCCGAAATCGCACGATATCAGCGGCTGATGTACGCCAATGGCGTGAAGGGATCCCGCCGTCGTCTGCTGATTATTCTGCAAGGCATGGATGCATCCGGCAAGGGCGGCATCGTACGTCACGTGTTCAGCCAAGGTGATCCGATGGGAATGCATTATCACGGTTTCGGTGCTCCCACAGGCGAGGAAAAAGACCATGATTATTTGTGGCGCATCAAACGGGAACTGCCGCAGAATGGTTGGATCTCCATTTTCGATAGATCGCAATATGAAGATATCGTCATGCCACGCATTTACAAAACATATCCGGAGGAGGTATGGCAGGCACGATATGACGAAATCAACCGATTTGAATCGCAATTGGTTGCGGACGGATGCTCCATCATCAAAATATTCCTTGTGGTGAGCAAAGAAGAGCAGAAGGAGCATTTCCTCGGCAGGCTGGAAGATCCGACCAAATATTGGAAGTTCGACCCCAGCGACCTTGAAGCGCGTGCCCGTTGGGACGACTACATGGCAGCATGGCAGGACGTGTTCTCACGTACGAGCACCGAGCAGGCGCCCTGGTACTTGGTGCCTGCCGACAATCGTTGGTATTCAAGGGCGGTCGTGTCCGAACTGCTCCGCAACGTATTGAAGAACATGAACATGATCTGGCCGCCCTTGGAAGTCGATGCCGACGAAATGCGACGTCAGTTGGAAACGCTGTAGTCGAAGAACACGACTTCGCCGCTCGACTGTGTGGTATCCAGATCGACGGTTCCGGTGATGGCCCAATCATGGTCGCCATCGGAATCGTCGATGATCTGACGCACTTTCCAGCTGTGTTCGCTGTTCTCCTTGGAATCGTCGAGGATGAACAGCTCGCCGCTACGGGCTTTCGCATCCGTGTTGACGTATTCGTGTTCATCGTAGAAGTCGTCGAGCGCATCCTCCCATTCGTGCACGCCATAACCCCAGTCTTTGTCAAGCGCGCCAAGTTCATCGGGCTTGTCGAGATCCATAAGCTGTACGCGGCGGAACATGGCATTGCGTACGAGCACGGTGAGGCCTCGACGATCTTCCACCACGGCCTGCTTCGCACCGGGCGCGGCCAGGTTCGCGGCGGCTTCGGAAGCGTCGGTGCCGGCTCCTGCGTTCTCCCACTCGTCGACCAGCGAGGAGTCGATGGAACGAACCACAACGCGCAGCCAGGAGATGATGTCCCGTAACTGTTCGTTACGCTTCTCCAAAGGAACGGTACGTGCCAGCGTGCGATATGCGTCAGATAGATAGCGCAGCAGCGTGCCTTCGGAGCGGGCGATGTTGTAGCGCGAGATGTAACCAGTGAAATCGGAGGCCGTTTCGACCATGTCCCGGATCACCGATTTCGGGCTCAACCAGTAATCGTTGGCCCAAGGCACATCATGGCGGTACTCGTCGAACGCCGCTTGAAGCATGTCTTCCAGTGGTTTCGGATAGGTGATTTCCTGCAAGCGGTCCATGCGCTCGTCATAGTCGAGGCCATCTTCCTTCATGCGAATCATCGCCGCATCGCGAGCTTGACGTTCCTGCGCGCGCAACACCTGCTTCGGGTCCTCCAACGTGGCTTCCACCATGGAAATCACGTCAAGCGCGTAACTTTCCGATTCCGGATCAAGCAGTTCCAACGCGGCCAGCAGGAACGGGCTCAACGGTTGGTCAAGTGCGAAATCATCCGGCATATCGACGGTCATGAAATAGTCCTTGCCGCCATCGTCGCGGTCTTCTGTTTCGATCACATTCGTGTCGAACAGCGTTTGGAAGATCTCGTCGGCACGATCATGAAGACGCTCCTTCTGTTCCGGAGTCTGCGCCGAATCGTCGATCAGGCGGTCGATGCGGTAGCGTGCGTCGCCGCCCTGCGCCACTTCGTTCAACACCATGGAATGCGTGACCTTCATATGTGGCACCAAAGTTTCAGGGGCCGCGTCGATCAGCTTGTCGAACGTGTTCTCATTCCATGTGACAAAACCTTCTGGCGCCTTCTTGCGCTTGACTTTCTTGAGCTTCTTAGGATCATTGCCTGCCTTGGCGAGAGCCTTGGCGTTCTCGATTTCGAATTCCGGTCCTTCGGCGATGACCAACCCTTCCGTGTCGAAGCCCATACGGCCCGCACGCCCTGCGATCTGATGGAATTCTCGGGCCCGCAGTTTGCGCATTTTCGTGCCGTCGAACTTGGTCAATGCGGTCAGCACCACGGAATGGATGGGCACGTTGATGCCGACGCCCAACGTATCTGTGCCGCAGATCACCGGCAACAGACCCTGCTGGGCGAGCTGCTCGACCAGACGACGATAGCGGGGGAGCATACCCGCATGGTGAATGCCGACTCCGGTGCGCAACAGACGTTGCAAAATCTTGCCGAATGCGGTGGTGAACTTCGTGCCCTTGATCGCCTCCGCAATGGCGGCACGTTGTTCCTTGCTGGACACGCCCGTGCTTGCCAGGGCGTTCGCCGTCTCCAATGCGGCGTCTTGGGAGAAATGCACCACATAAATCGGTGTTTCGCCTCTGCCGAACGCCAGTTCGACGGTCTTCTCCAACGGGTCGAGCGTGTACTCGTACGTCAACGGCACCGGGCGCGGCGCATTGGCGATGATGTCGACGTCCGTATCCGTCATATCCTCCAGTTTGTCGGCGATCGCATCGACGTTGCCCAATGTGGCGCTCATCAGCAAAAACTGCGTGTTCGGCAACGTCAGCAGCGGAACCTGCCAAGCCCAACCGCGCTCCGCATCGCCATAGTAATGGAATTCGTCCATCGCCACACAGCCGACATCGGCATGACGGCCCTCACGCAATGCCTGGTTCGCGAGAATCTCCGCAGTGCAGCAGATGATCGGAGCATCGGCGTTGATGTGCGTGTCTCCGGTGATCATGCCGACGTTCTCACGGCCGAACACCTCCACCAGATCAAAGAACTTCTCAGACACTAACGCCTTGATCGGAGCCGTGTAATACGAGCGACGGCCCGTGCACAGCGCCGCGAAATGCATGCCCAACGCCACCAGTGATTTGCCGGAGCCGGTGGGTGTGTTCAAAATGACATGGTCGCCCGCGAGCAGGTCCATGATGGCCTCTTCCTGATGGGGCCACGGCTCAACGCCTTTGATGTCCGCCACCCACTCGAAAAAGCGCTCGTAGATCTCGTCCGTGTCGATGTTGCGCTCGCCATCGCTCCAACTCGGCGCCAACGCGCCCAAAGAACCGTAATTCATATCGTCAGCCATGATTGCCAGTCTACCGTCTGGCATGAACTCGAACGTCGAACGTGTGTTCGAATTATTGCGTATGTTGCGGTACAGTAGAAGTTATGACTGAGGATTTGTTTGGCGCGATGGACGCTCCCGAAGACATGACGCGTCCGCTGGCCGTGCGTATGCGTCCGTCGAGCGTGGACGAAGTGGTGGGTCAGTCGCGGGTGTTAGGGCAGGGCTCTCCTCTGCGCAGGCTCGCCAATCCGGCGTCCAAAGGCTCGCTGACGGCACCGAGCTCCATTATTCTGTTCGGACCTCCAGGGGTCGGCAAAACCACGCTCGCCTATATTGTGGCCAAACAATCCGGTCGAGTCTTCGAAGAGCTTTCCGCAGTCACCTCCGGCGTCAAGGACGTGCGGGACGTGCTCAGACGCGCCCATGACCGTCTTGTCTCGGAAGGCAAGGAAACGGTACTGTTCATCGACGAGGTGCACCGGTTCTCCAAATCGCAGCAGGACGCATTGCTGCCAAGCGTGGAAAACCGTGACGTCACCTTCATTGCGGCCACCACGGAAAATCCAAGCTTTTCCGTCATCAAACCGTTGTTGAGCCGATCCGTGGTTGTCAAACTCGAATCGCTGGAACCCGACGATTTGAAAACGCTCATCAATCGGGCTGTGGAAAGTGAGCACGGGCTTAATAATGAAATCAAAATCAACGATGAGGCCATCGACGAAATCGTGCGCATGGCCGGAGGTGACGCACGAAAAACATTGACGATCCTCGAAGCGGCCGCAGGGGCGCTCACCGGAGACCAAGCGCGCAAAAAAGGCGCGAAACGGCCTGTCATCACGTCTGACGTGGTGTCGCAGGTCATGGATGTGGCCACCGTGCGCTATGACAAAGACGGCGACGACCATTACGACGTCATCTCCGCATTCATCAAATCCATGCGTGGATCCGATCCCGACGCCACCATGCACTACCTGGCACGAATGTTGCGCGCGGGCGAGGATCCGCGATTCATCGCACGGCGCATTATGATCGCAGCTTCCGAGGAAGTCGGTATGGCGGCTCCGCAGATACTGCAGGTCACCGTCGCGGCGGCACAAGCCGTGGCCATGATCGGCATGCCCGAGGCGCGCATCATTCTCGCGGAAGCCGCGCTCGCCGTTGCCACCGCTCCGAAGTCGAACGCCAGCTACAACGCCATCAACAGCGCGCTCGCCGATGTGGACGCGGGACTGATCGGCCAAGCGCCATTGCATTTGAGGAACGCGCCGACCGCCTTGATGAAAAGTTGGGGAAATCATGAGGGGTATCGCTATGCCCATGATTGGCCAGGTGCCGTAGCTCCGCAGCAATACATGCCGGACGAGCTGGTAGGGCGGGAATATTACCATCCGAACGATCGCGGTTACGAGCATGAGATCAAACCGAGATTGGAGAAAATTCGCAAAATCCTGCATGAGAAGGATGGTGGTCAAACCGGTGACTCTGATCGAGCCTAGTGTGGTGTCAGTTCTCATTCTTCGTTGCCGTTGGACTAGGGGTCCGCTAAAATTCTTCGTTGGGGTTGATGCCTGCTTGCTATGAGCAAGGCCCATGCGTCAATCGCGGCGTCGCACATGGCCGCAGGAAAAAGTGCGCGGAAAGTGATTATGCAAGAACGGAATACAACGCTCGAAACCACCAGCCATATCAGTCGAAACAGTAGCGAAAACGTCAGAAAAATGCCAGACGAACGCATCCCCGGCAAACTCATCGGAGCGATTGTGGCGGTCGGCTCCCTCGCCTTCATTGGCATTCTCACCGAAACCGTCATGACGGTACTGTTCCCGCAACTTATGCGGGAATTCAACGTCGATACCGCAACTGTGCAATGGATCACCACCATCTATCTGCTGGTGGTGGCCGCAACCATGCCGTTGTCGTCGTACCTCAACCGTCGGTTCAAGCATCGCACGCTGTTCCTTGCCGCGGTGTCGCTTGCGGTGCTCGGTTCGTTGATCATGATCGTCGGCCATGCGTTCCCGGTCATCCTCACTGCCCGCGTGATTCAAGGCATGGGTTCCGGTGTGGCCACGCCGCTGATGATCAACATCATTCTTGAGCAGTCGCCAAAGAGCAAGGTCGGACGATTGATGGGCGTTGGCTCGCTGGTCATTACTGTGGCTCCGGCAATTGGACCGACCGTGGGCGGCGCGGTGTCGAGTATTCTGCCATGGCGTGCGATTTTCGTAATCGTCATTCCGGTTATTCTGCTGATTTCGCTGCCTGTCGGTTTGAAATGCATCGAACAGCATCGTCCGACGGAAGAAGCGCGTCTCAATCCGTTGCAGTTTGTTTCGATTGTGCTTGCGCTGTGCGGATTGGTGATGTTCCTGAATCAGGCTGGTGTTGCGGTCAGCGCTGCGGTTGCCGGCAGTAGCGCCACGGTGTCGGCGGTGTTCGCCGTGGTGAGTCTGATAGTTGGGTTGGGTTCGCTGTTGTTCTTCGGCTGGTCGTCGAAGCGTTCGTTCTCGCCGCTGATTCGTTTGGGATGGCTACGTGATCCGATGGTGTTGTTGCATTTGGTCGCCTATATGCTGCTGCCGATCGTCGGCATTGGTTTTGGCTATGTGATCACCAATGTGGCGCAGCTTTCGTTGGGCACCAGCGCGTTCCTCGCCGGTGCTTTGGTGTTGCCCGGCGCTTTGATCGGTGCGTTCTTCGCACCGGTTGGCGGTATGCTGTATGACCGTTTCGGACCGGTGCGTCCGATTCTCGTCGCGTTTTTCGCCGCGATTTGCGGGCCGATTCTGTTGCTGGTATTTTCCATGCGACTGACATCCGTCATGCTTGCCGGTTTCTATTTCATTTTCGGACTTGGCTATTCGCTTGGTTTTTCCAATATCATGACCAATGCGTTACGCAATATCGCGCCTCAGTTCATGCCGGACGGCAATGCGGTGTTCAACACCTGCCTGCAGTTTGGTGGTGCCGCTGGCACGGCGCTCTTCTCCACGATTCTGTCGGTGGCCCAGGCCGGTTCAGGCGAAGAGGGCAGTGATGCGTTCCGTCATGCCACAGCTGTCGGCGGAAGTTGGACGTTCGCCACGATGATTGTCATCGTCTCCATAGCCATCTGCTGCCTGATTGCGGCGTTCCGAATCGGCGCAAAACGGAAATAACCGGCTATAGAAAAAGCCTGTAGCGTAATGTGAGGAAAGCGCTTCGTCAGGAAATGCCGGCTTGCTATGCTGTCTCTACCATTTATCGAGAGGACAGCAATGAACAACCAACGTCCGCATGGCAGCATTACCACCGGCCTGCTCAAGCCAATCACGGCAGCGCTTTCCATCGTCGCGCTGCTTGCGGGCTGCGGATCCGTGGAAACGAAAGATACCGTAACCAAAGTCGCCAGTGCCGATAAGGTGGTCAGCGTCAACGTTACGGAACCGTCGAACGGTCTGCTGCCAAGCGATACCAGTGATATGTCCGGATGGAAGGTCGTCAGCCAACTGTACGACGGTCTGGTCACATTCGACACGGAAGGCAATGAAACACTGGTCGAAGCCGAATCGATCACGCCGAATGATGACGCTTCCGAATACACCATCGTGCTCAAGCCGAATTTGACCTTCTCTAATGGTGAGAAGATCACTGCCGACACGTATGCGAAAAGCTGGTCGTTCGCGGCCAACGCGGCCAACGGGCAGGTGGGAGCTTCCATTTTCGAAGACATTCAGGGCTACGATGATTTGCAGGATGCTGAAGGCCTCAAAACCGCGCAGCTATCCGGCCTTACCGTGGTCGACGACACCACGCTGAAGGTCAGGCTCAAAGCGTCGAATTCGGCGTTCCTGTACAAAATCGGAGACATCGCCTTCTTGCCAATGCCGTCCGAAGTCATCAAAAACCCCAAGGAATACGGGCAAAAACCGATCGGCAACGGCCCGTACGAGCTGAAGGCGTACAAGAGCGGCGAAGAAATCATTCTTGAAAAAGACGACTCGTACAAGGGACCGCGCAAAGTCAAGAACGCAGGCATCGATTTCAAGGTGTATCAAAGCCTTGACGCGGCCTATTCAGATCTGCTGGCAGGCAATCTTGACGTGCTTGATTCCATTCCTACCTCCGCGCTGAAAACCTATCAGAACGAAAAGAACATCACAGCCGTCAGCAAGCCCGGTCCGTCTTTTTCGGCATTTACGATTTCGCAGAATCTCAAGCATTTCCAAGGTGAGGAAGGTAGGTATCGCCGTCAGGCCATCGCGCATGCCATCGATCGTGAGAACATCGCCGACGCGATTTTCAGCGGTACCGTGACGCCCGCCACCGATTTCCTCGCTCCCGTGATCAAGGGATACGATACCGATCTCGACGCTGATGACGTGCTTACGTACGATGAGGCGAAAGCCAAGGAATTGTGGGCGAAGGCGGATGCGATTTCGCCATGGAGCGGAACGTTCCGCATCGCATACAGCGCCGATGGCACCGACAAGGAATGGGTGGAGGCTGCGGCCAATTCCATTCGCAACGCTCTTGGTATCGATGCTGAGAGTTACCCATTCGCCACGTCCAAAGAGCTGAGGAGCGCCATTCAGGAGCGTACCATCGATTCGGCGTTCAAGTCGGGCATGCAATCCGATTACCCGCATCCGGAAGGCTATCTGGTGCAGGCATACGATTCCTCTGCGGCGGACGGCAAGGGCTTGAACAACGGTGATTACAAGAGCGATGAATTCGATGCGCTGATTGATCAGGCTGCGGCCGAAACCGATCTGGACAAGGCCGTGAGCCTGTATCAGCAGAGCGAACGTGTGTTGCTGAAGGATATGCCGGTGATTCCTTTGTGGTATACCAACGTGACCGCGGCATCGGCCAAAGGCGTGGAAGTGAACTACAACTATATGGGCGTTCCCGAATACAACACCATCGCCAAATAGGTTCGTTAAGCAGTCCCTCAAAGACGCATATCGAGGTGCACGAAGACTCCACTGTGAGCGCAATTTCATCACCCGTCGCTTCGAAGCGGTAGGCTGTGAAACTATAGAGAACATAGGAAAAGGAGACAAGGTGAGCAACCTCAGTGCACCCCTGCCCGTCATGGCCGGCGAAGATATGCCGGCCGGGCCCGCCGATCCGATTTTCAACCGTCTGCTGCAGGACCGCATCATCTGGATGGGTGAGGAAGTCAAAGATGAGATGGCCAACCGCATTTGCGCGCAGATGCTGATGCTGGCCGCCGAAGATCCTAAGAAGGATATTTGGCTGTACATCAATTCCCCGGGTGGTTCCATCACCGCAGGCATGGCCATTTACGACACCATGCAGCTCATCGAGCCTGACGTGGCGACCGTTGGTCTGGGTATGTGCGCATCCATGGGCCAGTTCCTGCTGAGCTCCGGCACCAAGGGCAAGAGGTTCCTGACCTCTCACGCCCGCGTGCTCATGCACCAGCCTTCTGGCGGCATCGGCGGTACTGCAACCGACGTGCGTATCAACGCCGAGCTGATCATGGATATGAAGAAGACCATGAGCGAGCTGACGGCTGAGCAGACCGGCCACACGGTTGAGGAAATCTACCGCGACAACGAGTACGACCACTGGTTCACCGCGCAGGAAGCGTTGGAATACGGCTTTGTGGACAAGCTCGTTTCCACGCATGACACGATGAACGCCACCAAGGGAGAGTGAACATGGCAAGCGAAGAATCCCAGTTCGTAGCCCGCGCGGAACGACTTGCAGGTCCGGCCGGAGTGGTCGGATTCCAAGCCGCCGCCGCCCGTGAGGCTGCTTTCGCTCCGCAGAATCGTTATGTTCTGCCGCAGTTCGAAGAGAAGACCCCATACGGTTTCAAGAGGCAGGATCCGTACACCCGCCTGTTCGAGGATCGCATCATCTTCATGGGCGTGCAGGTCGACGACACGTCCGCCGACGATATCATGGCCCAGCTGCTGGTGCTCGAAAGCCAGGATCCGAACCGTGACGTGATGATGTACATCAATTCCCCGGGTGGTTCCATGACGGCCATGACCGCCATCTACGACACCATGCAGTACATCAAGCCGGACGTGCAGACCGTGTGCCTCGGCCAAGCCGCTTCCGCGGCCGCCATCCTGCTGGCCGCCGGTGCCAAGGGCAAGCGTCTGATGCTGCCGAACGCCCGCGTGCTCATTCACCAGCCGGCCATCGATCAGGGCTTCGGCAAGGCCACGGAAATCGAAATTCAGGCCAAGGAAATGCTTCGTATGCGCGAATGGCTGGAAAACACGCTGGCCAAGCATACCGGTCGTGATGTGGAGAAGATCCGCAAGGACATCGAAGTCGACACCTTCCTGACCGCACCTGAGGCCAAGGAATACGGCATCGTCGACGAAGTGCTGGAACACCGTAACTGAACGACGCATATGAGAGGTTCCATCTGAAGTCGCATCTTCACAAATCAATACCCCTGCCGGGCGTCGGCAGGGGTATTGTGTTTTTCAATGACGATTGCATGGCATCGGTTGCTCAATGGCAGGTACGCAAAACAAAGGGGTGCGAATGGGACGAGTGGTCAGCTACAACGACGAAGTGTCACGGTGCACGTTCTGCGGTAAAACGGAAAATCAGGTACGCAAGCTCGTTACCGGATCGGGTGCGGCCATTTGCGACGAATGCATCGAGCTATGCGTCGACATCATTTCCGAGGAGCGTGTCAAGGACGCCCAGCTGAACACGTTGCAGTTGCCGAAACCGGCCCAGATCAGCGCCTATCTCGACAACTACGTGGTTGGGCAGGATTCAGCCAAACGCACGCTTTCCGTGGCCGTATACAACCATTACAAGCGCGTCAACATGGAAATGCGCGAATCCGCGGAATTAAGAGATCGGGCAACCCGCAAAAACGACGATCCGTTGGCCGGCGTGCAGGTGGCCAAATCGAATATTCTGCTGCTGGGGCCTACCGGCGTAGGCAAGACGTATCTTGCGCAGACGCTGGCGAAAGTCATGAACGTGCCGTTCGTGATCGCCGACGCCACTACGCTCACCGAAGCCGGTTATGTGGGCGACGACGTGGAAACTGTGCTGCAGCGCCTTATCCAGGCCGCTGACGGCGATGTGGCGCGAGCGCAGCAGGGCATCATCTATATTGACGAAATCGACAAGATAGCGCGCAAAAGCGGCGAAAACACGTCTATTACACGCGATGTGTCAGGTGAAGGCGTGCAGCAGGCCCTGCTGAAGATTTTGGAAGGCACTGTAGCTTCCGTGCCTGTGGAAGGTTCACGCAAACATCGAGAAATGGAAACGGTGCAGATCGATACCCGCGACATTCTGTTCATTTGCGGTGGTGCTTTCGTTGGACTTGCCGATATTGTGGCACAGCGCCTGGGTGCTCGCGAAAGCGGATTTGGTGCGGCCTGGCATGATCACGAGGTGCCGAAGCGTGAGTTGCTTGCCCAGGCATCGGCCGACGATCTTGCCGATTTCGGCTTATTGCCTGAATTCATCGGCAGATTGCCGGTGGTGAGCGTGCTGGAGGAGTTGACGGAAAACAATTTGGCGCGCATTCTGGTCGAACCGGAAAACGCTTTGGTCAAGCAGTATCAGAAGCTGTTTGCGATTGATGGGGTGACGTTGACGTTTACCGAAGGCGCAGTGAGGCAGATTGCGGCCACGTCGATTCGCAGGGGCACGGGTGCCCGAGGCCTTCGATCGATTATTGAGAAGACCTTGGAAGATACGATGTTCCAGTTGCCAAGTATGACCGGCGTGTCGGAAGTGGTGGTGGATGAGGCTTCCGTCAATGGCTCCGGCACTCCGAAACTGCTGAAGGTTTCGACGGAGGAGATTCCCCGCAGACGCGCCGCGTGAGAATTCGGATTTTGTGGGGCTGAAGCAAACGTGAATCTCTCTATGAAATCCATGAAAATAAGCGCGACACGCCGAGATTTTGTTTCGTGGTCATTTGGGTGTATCTTATTCGAGTTGCCGAAAACAAGCAACGTTGCGCGAGTAGCCCAGCGGATTAGAGCAGCTGACTACGGATCAGCAGGTCGCAGGTTCGAATCCTGTCTCGCGCACTGGCCACCGGTCATCAGGTGGCATAAAGAAATGAGATGACGTTGCGCGAGTAGCCCAGCGGATTAGAGCAGCTGACTACGGATCAGCAGGTCGCAGGTTCGAATCCTGTCTCGCGCACATGAACCTCCCTCGCGAAATGCGGGGGAGGCTTTCTTTTTTGAGAGTAACGGCGGCACTGCTGTGAATAGTGTTCGAATCCATGCGATTGACGCAAACCCGCCGGTACGTCTATGCAAAGCGGCTGTTGCAGAGATACGTTCGGTTTCTCTCCGGGCGAACGGCGCGGTACAAGAAAAGCCGCCATGCCGAATAAAACCGTGAATCCCAGTAAAAAAGACGGTTTGGAAACATAAACGCCGACACCTCTCGGTACACTGGAACCGCTATTGAAACGTCTGCGCATGCCAATACCGCAGACGCTTTTCTTAAGTGAATGGCGGTCCGCGGATACTCGCGGCAACAGACGGGAGAGCAATGACCGAACGTAAGCAGGGACTCTGGGCGAAAATACGATATATCGCCGCTTCCGATCGCATATCGGGTTTGATCATGCTCGGTTTCGCACTCGCCGGTCTGCTGCTTGCGAACCTGCCGTTCACGTCACATGCGTTCGAAGAACTGGAGAACTTCCACGTCGCCATTCCTTACACCAATATCGACATGGGATTGGGCCACTGGGTGCAAGACGGCCTTCTGACGGTGTTCTTCCTGACCGTTGGACTGGAATTGAAGCAGGAACTTACTACCGGCTCGCTGTCGAATCCCAAGGCGGCTGCGGTGCCGATGCTGTGCGCGGTCGGTGGCATGATGGCTCCGCCGGTGCTATTCCTGTTGACGCTGTTCCTGTTCTCCGGTTTCGGTTCCGATCCGCTGGTCATCGCTTCCGGAACGAATTTCACATTTGGTGAGATGTCCCACGGTTGGGCGGTTCCTACAGCCACGGATATCGCGTTCTCGCTGGCCGTGCTTGCCTTGTTCGCCAAGGCGTTGCCAGGCTCCATTCGTGCGTTCCTGATGACATTGGCCACGGTGGACGATCTGCTTGCCATCATTCTGATTGCGGTGTTCTTCTCCTCGGTGAACGCATGGTACTGGTTCGTCGGCATCGCCGTATGCGCGGTCGTATGGTATTTCCTCGTGCGCATGCGCAAAGTGCCGTGGTTCGCCGTGGCCATCGTCGGTATTCTGGCTTGGGTGATGATGTTTGAAGCTGGTGTGCATCCCACCTTGGCTGGTGTGCTGGTAGGTCTGCTTACTCCCGCGCATGAACGCTACGGCGAAAAGACTCCACGCGCCGAACGTTATGCGGACAAGCTGCAACCGTTTTCCGCATTGCTGGCCTTGCCGATTTTCGCATTGTTCGCCACTGGTGTGCATTTTGAATCGTTGACTTTGGCGCTGTTCGTTTCGCCGGTCGTTGTTGCCGTCATGGTGGCGTTGGTGGTCGGCAAGCCTTTGGGCATCATGATCACGGCCTGGCTTTCCACGCATGTGGCTGGATTGAAGATGGCCAAGGGGCTGCGTGTGCGCGACATGTTCCCCGCAGCCTGCGCTTGCGGCATTGGCTTCACCGTGTCGTTCCTGATCTCCTCGCTCGCATATAAGGATGCCGAATTGTCTGCGGAGGCACGCTTCGGCGTGCTTGTCGGCTCCATGGTCGCGGCGGTGATCTCCGGCATTCTGCTGAGCCGTCAATCCAAGAAGTTCGAACTGGCCGCTGCCGCATCGTTGAAACATAAGCATCACACTGCCGACGAGGACGCTGCCGGGGAAGTGGAATCCGTGCTTGAAGACGGCACCGTTGTGATCAGCCAGATGATCAGCGCACATCCAAAGACCAAATAACGACGTTCCGGCGTATGGCATTCCGCGCCATATGTCAGACACAACAAAAAGCCGACGCTCATCACATATCGTGAGCGTCGGCTTTATGTATCAAACGGTAGTCCGCTGGGAACGGCCGTACTAGCGCTTGACCGCTACGAGCAGACCCGTACCGGTCGGAGTGAGCGCGGTGATGAAACGTTCATCGGACTCCACGGTTTCCAACAGGGTACGCATGGCAATGGATTTGGTGTCACGATTGGCGGGATTCAATACGCCGCCTGCGGAAGTTGCCGCATCGAAAGCGAGCACATCCGTGAATACGATCACACCATGCTTCTTCAGCAGGCGGGGAGCCTGTTCAAAAGAGGCAGCATAATTTTCGGCATCGCCGGCAACAACGATCAAATCGTATGTTTCGGCGTTCAAACGCGGCAGAAACACGTTGACAGGAGCATTTACCGCACGAAGCGTGGTCTGCGTCTCGTCGGAAAGACGATTGAACAGCGTACGAATCAGCGCAATGCCTTGTGAAGAGGAGTCAACCGCGGTAAGCTGTCCCCTGTTATCCAAACCATTGACGAGCTGCAACGTTTCCACTACGGAACCGGTGCCGACGGCAATCACCGACGACGCATTCACCATATGCACCAGCATGCGCAACAACTCCGCCTGTGCTGCGGAACCTTGCGGAATGCCCGCTTCTTCGGCGTGGGTACGAATGGCGTTCAGGCTGGTCGACTGGCGTGAGAACGCATGATCCTCAACGTATTCCCAAGATTTGGCGAGATTGGTATACGACGTTCTATCCATGGGTTCAGCGTTCCTTGACTTGGGCGATCAGTTGCCAGATTTCCTCGCCGACATCGATGCCGCGCGGGCATTCGCGGGTGCAGGCGCGAACCGACTGACATGCTGCGATACCGTCCGCGGAATCAATGGCATCCATACGAGCATTCGCCTGTCCGTCTCGCGAATCGTTGATGAAGCGAGACGCGGCAATCAACGCCGCTGGACCGATGAACGCCTCGCCTCCGGCGTACACTGGGCAGCTTCCTTCGCAAGTGCCGCAGGCGATGCAATTGGTGAGCAGCTCATATTTGGCGAGCTGCTGAGGATTCTGCAGATATTCGAAAGCATTGATCTTGCCGTCTTTGGTGGTGGCTAATTCGTTATTGGCCTGCAAATACGGCTTAAGCTTCCTGATCTGATCGAGCATCTGATCGATATCGGCAACCAGATCACGCTGTACGGGGAAACCCGGCAGGGGCGCGAGCTCGATCACGCCAAGATCGCCTGAAGAAACGGAAGCGGCGTCATCTGCAAGCGACGCATCTGCATCTCCGGTATGGCGGAATCCTTCATCGTCCACTAATACGGCATTCGGCTGCTTGGCCCAATCCCTGACGGAAGCGGTGCACAGCAACGTCGGTGTGCCATTGATGGACACCGCGTCGGAACCGCACATGCCATGGCCGCAGGAATAGCGGAACGCCAAAGTCGGATCGACGGTTCGCTTGATCTTCAACAGGCAATCAAGCACCGTGTCTTCCGGACGCACGTTCAACGTGTAATCCTGCACCCACTGCTTGCCGCGGGGACGGCGACGCGTCGACGCGCCGGAATCTCCGAACGGAGAGCTTTTCCTGGCGAACGGGGAGCCCCCGCGTTCGCGGTCGCGGGCACGTTCGGGGCGCGGGGTGAACCTATTGACCCGCAACGTCACCGTGTTCATGCCGTTTTCCATACCGCTCATCTACTCGCCTTTCCAATAAAAACCGACAACAAGTTTGCCATACACCGTGCCCAGAGGGCTTAGTACTCACGGGCCTTTGGCGGCATGTTCACAATATGCACCGGCTGCCAGGAGATCTGACCGGAATCATCCACCATGGAATGGGCGAGGAAGTGTTCGTCATCGCGTTCGGGGAAGTCAAGCCGCTTCAGCGAGCCACGGGATTCATGACGTGCGTCGGAAGCCGCAAGCACGGCCGAACCAAGCTCAAGCAGATGACGCACCTCCCAAATGGCGGTGATCTCCTGATTGAACGTGGAGGAATCGGAATGCGCATGCAAGGCCTGAGCGCGTACCTCCAGCTCGTCGTGCAATACGGTCTGCGCCTGCTTGATGCTGTTCGCATCGCAACGCACGGCGACAGCCCGCTCCATGACGGATCCCAAATCGGCCATAAGCTGGTATGGATTATCAGAAGCGTGCTCGTTGTCTTCAGGAAGCTGCGTCAGAAGTTCCTTCAATTCAGAGGAACGCGCATCGGCGGCCTGCTGTACATCGTCTGTTCCATCTTCGGCATCTTCGACGGTTTCGGCCATCGGATCATTCACCGGAGTGGCGGCGATACGTTCCGCAAGAGCCTTGCCGGAACGAGTACCGAACAGGCAGGCGTCCAGCAGGGAGTTGCCGCCAAGACGGTTCGCGCCGTGCACGGATACACACGAGCATTCGCCGGCCGCGAACAGGCCGTCAACAATGGAGCGTTCGCCGTCAACCCAACGATATACTTCACCGTTGGTGGTGATTGGAATGCCGCCCATGGTGTAGTGTGCGGTCGGTTTGACTGGCACATAATCCTTGGTCGGGTCAAGGTCGGCGTACTTTTCGATGGTTTCCACCACCTGAGGCAGCACTTCATGCATATGGTCGGCATCAATGCCGGTCATATCGAGCCACACGCAATCCTTTGGGCCATCTGGATCCTTCGGATCCGCCACGCCACGTCCGGCGTCGATTTCAGCGGTGATGGAACGGCTGACTACGTCTCGCGCGGCCAGATCGGCATGGCCCGGAGCATACTTTTCCATGAAGGCCTCGCCATCGGCATTACGGAGCACGCCTCCCTCCGCGCGGGCCGCTTCCGACAGCAGAATGCCGGTATGTGCCAAACCGGTCGGGTGGAATTGCACGAATTCGCTGTCTTCCAGCTGCAATCCAGAGTGCAGGGCAAGCGCCATGCCGTCGCCGGTCAGATCCCACGAATTGGATGTGGTGTGGAACAGACGTCCTGCGCCTCCGGTGGCCAGAAGCACGTTGCGCGCATGAATGGCGTGCACTTGCCCCTTATGCGTGTCGAACGCCACCACGCCCTCGGCCTTGGCGCCATCCTCGGAGACCACCAGATCGGTCACATACCATTCCTCTGCGAATTCGACGCCTTCCGCCACGCACTGCTGCCACAGCGAGAAGAGGATCTGATGGCCGATGCGGTCTGCGGCGTATGCGGCTCGTCGAACTGGTTCCTTGCCGAAATCCTTGGTGTGCCCGCCGAAACGACGCTGGGCGATGTGCCCGTCTTCGGTGCGGGAGAACGCCACGCCGGCATGTTCCAGTTCGATGACCGTTGCCGGAGCCTCTTGCGCGAACAGTTCGGCCGCATCCTGATCGACCAGCCAATCGCCGCCTTTGACGGTGTCGTAGTAATGCCAATGCCAATCGTCGTGTTCGACATTGCCGAGGCTGGCCGCGATGCCGCCCTCTGCGGAACCGGTGTGCGAGCGCAACGGCTGGAGCTTGGAAATCACCAGAATATTCGGTTCGATGCCGGCTTCCCTCAGCTCCTGCATCTTTTCGCTTCGTAACATTCCTAACGCTGCGGAAAGACCTGCCGCTCCTGCGCCGACGATTACTGCATCATACATATCTTCAACATGCTTCGGACTCATACCAACGATTTTCGCACAGGGTGTGACCTCGCTGTGGTTCGTTGGATGGCGGGCATGTTGTCGTATGCGTGTTTCGCATGCTCCTGTGTGTGTTTGTTTGTCGATGGCTGTGACGATTGGTGGTGTCAGTTGCGCTGTTGCGTGGTGTTTGCGTTGACGATGGTGATGTTGCCGTGTTGCGTGCTGATGAGCCCGTTGAGTTCCAGTACGCCGAGTTCCAGGACGATTCGTGGGATCGGATATTCTCCGGGATTGGTCTCTGCCAGCATGGCGAGCAGTCCGTCAGTGGAGACATGGCCATATTTCGCGTCGCATTTTCGTATGGCTTTCAGTATGGTTCTGGTGGTGTCGTCTGATTCCGGCAGGACGTCGTCGGTTGGCTGTTCCGTCTGTTCGTCGTCTATGGCGACTGGTTGAGGGCGGTGCGAGGCATGGCAGAATTCATCGATGTCGGTCAGCGAGCAGATGATGGTTGCTCGTCCTTCTTGAATGAGCCGGTTGCATCCCGTGTTGTGTGGCATGGTCACGTCTCCTGGCACCGCGAATATGCGGCGGTTGAGTTCGTCGGCCCATCCCGCGGTGTTGAGCGCGCCTGAACGTGCGCGCGCCTGGGCGACGATGAGGCTGGACGACAAGGCCGCTATCAGACGGTTTCTAATGAGGAACCGTCTGGCTTCCGGAGCGGTTCCTGGGCACAGTTCCGAGATCAGTGCGCCGGAGTGGTTGATGATGGTTTCAAAAAGGCGTTCGTTGCTTTTCGGCCCGATATGGTTGAGGCCTCCGGCGAATACCGCGACGGTGCGGCCGGCGAGGGGCGCCCCGATTTCGTCCATGGCTTGGATGGCACCCCAGTGGGCTGCCGCATCGGTGCCTAAGGCGCCCCCGGATACTATGAGGTGCCCTGCACGGGCTGCCTGTTTGGCGAGCTCGTGTGCACTTTGCCTTCCGTATTCGCTCACTCCGCGTGATCCGACGACGCCGATCGGTTCCGGACATGACACCAATGCTTGCGGGCTGCCTTGCCCCCAAAGGCATAATGGGGCGGCCCAATCCGTATGCATGGTGAGGTCGGCGAGCTGCGAAGGCCAGCAGGGATGGTGTGGTGCGACGATCCACTGTGTACCCCCTGCTGTGAACCAATCCTTGAGCTCGTCGAAATCGGTGCTGGGCAGTGTGGTCAAACGATGCTGCCAGGAAACCATCGCGCCATGGAATGAGGCCATGCCGCGGGAGTTGATGCTGCGCCCCCAACGCGTGATGCCGTTGATGAACGCCGCATCCAGGGTTTTGCAAGCGGCCGTGGCCACGTTTTCATGATTGCCTGGACCGCTGTCGGCGAGTAGTTGCAAGGTGTGCGTGGCTGATCCGATGCCTTTGATCAGCGCGTACATCATCGCGTCGGCGCTGTCCAGACAGTAGGTGAGCACCGCACGTGCCAGGGTCTCGTCGTCGATAGCGGTTGCGTTGCCGTTCGCATTCGTATTTTCGTTCATGTCAGCTTCGTCCTCATGGAGATTCCCTGCATCATCTCTTCCGGTCCCGGAGAGGTTTTGCCTGATAGGTCGGCCAGAGTCCATGCGAGCCGCATGGCACGGTCTGCACCTCTGAGACTGAGCCGTTCACTGGCCAACGCATGGTTCACCAGTTCGATGGCTTTCGTGGACGTGTTGGCGCGAAGCCATGTTCCGGTGGCCTGCGCATTGCAGACCCACCCGAATTCATGAAAACGCTCCTGCGCGGTTTGCCTTGCCACGATGACCCGCAGGCGAATGGCGTGGCTGGATTCGCCGGAAGGAGCCATCCCTGGATTGATTCGTTCCACGGGAGGCACTTCGATTTGAATGTCGATGCGGTCGAGGATCGGCCCGGACAGTCGGCTGAAGTATTTGATACGGTCTTTTTCCTTGCATGTGCAGCGTTCGCCGTTGCCGTAGGCGTAACCGCAGGGGCAGGGATTGGCCGCCATGATCAGTTGGAATCTCGCTGGATAGTAGGTGGTGCCTTTTGCACGCGATATTGCCACGTACCCGGATTCCAAGGGTTCGCGCAATGTTTGCAGGGTGCGTGCCGAGAATTCGGGTGCCTCGTCCATGAACAGAATGCCCCGGTGCGCCCGTGTGATCGCGCCTGGCTGCGCCAACCCTGCGCCACCGCCGACCAGGGACGCGGTGGATGCGGTATGGTGCGGCGCTTCGAATGGTGGAATGTCGCTGATGCCATAGCTGGGCAATGTGCCGCATAGGGAGCGGATTGATGCGACTTCCAGCTGTTCCGATTCGCTTAACGGGCTCATAATGCCGGGAATGCGCGAAGCAAGCATGGTTTTTCCGGTACCGGGAGGGCCGGTCATCATCAGATGGTGTCCACCTGCGGCCGCCACCTCCAACGCCCATTTGGCCGTTTCCTGCCCCATGACCTCATTCATGTCTCCTGGGGAAGGGTATATCGACATGGCGGCGTCGTTGGGGGTCACGTCCCTGATCAGGTCGGGAATCTCGTACTTCGCGGTGCCTCCCATCAGTTCGATCAATTCGCCCACGTGGCGTACGCCGATGGCGTTGACGTCGGGCACGAGGGCGGCTTCGTCCAGATTGGCATGCGGCACGATCACCTTGCAGACGCCTTGATCGCGTGCGTGCAGCAGAATCGGCAGTAGGCCGTTGATGGGAAGCACCGTGCCGTCGAGATTCACTTCCCCGAGCACGACGGTGTCGTTCAGGCAATCGTGGGGTATCGTTCCGGATGCGCTGAGCACGCTCGCTGCGATCGCCAGATCATGAGAGGAGCCGCGTTTGGGCATGGATGCCGGCGAAAGATTGACCGTGACCCGTGTTTCCGGCCATTTTGCGCCGCTGGCCTGGCATGCGGATTTGACACGTTCCCTCGCTTCGGAAAGCGAGGTGTCGGGAAGTCCAATGATGGAGAAGTAAGGAAGTCCGGGGGAGACGAACGCCTGGATTTGGATGATGAAGGCTTTCAGTCCGATCAGCCCTACGGAAAGTGCGCTGCCGATGGCCATCAGAACGCTCCTTCGATATGGTGCATAAGCGGCTTGCCGTCACGTACGATGACGGTGATGACGTCGAATCGTACGCCGTTGTGTGGTGTGCGATGGTCGCTGTCTGACAGCCATTGCACGGCCGCGTGGCGCAGGTTGATCTGCTTAGATGGCGTCACGGCTTCCTGCGGAGTGCCGTAGCGGAGCGTCCGCCTGGTTTTGACTTCGACGAAGACGATGATTCCCGCTTCGTCGCGTGAGACGATGTCGAGTTCGCCATACCGGCAGTGCCAATTGCGATCGAGCGTCTGCCAGCCTTGGCTTTCCAGCCATGCGGCCGCATACTGTTCGCCAAGTTCGCCGAGCTGCCGTGCGCACAGCGTACCGTCATGCAATCGCTGCGTGATGAAATCAAGAAGCTGTTCCGAACGCCGCGTTGCGATCGGAACGTCATATGTTGTGTTGCCGTTCATGGTTCAAGTCCAGCAGAAAGAACCGGTGTGAAGCAAGCGTGAACGGCAAATGTGGATAAAGGATACGGTTTCGGGCGTGTTTGGGATAGTCGGTGGATAACTTGCCGTTATCCACATTGCTCCACGGGACCAATGGCTATGGAACGCCCGAAACCGTATACGATCGGAATGCTCAGCGATGGACCAGCTGCGTCAGCTCGTCAAGATTCAGTTCGAAGCTCACGCCACGTTCATCATGATGCGGCTGATACTGCGTGTTTTCCATGGCATGACGCACGAACTCGCCTGCGATATGCGCCGATTCGGCTAACGGCCTGCCCGCCATCAGCGCACCGCAGAGTGCGGAAGCGAACGCGTCGCCGGTACCATGCGTCATGAACGGCAGCTTGCTGTGAGCAAGCTCCTGCTTGCCGGAAGCCCCCGAAGCAGCTGAGGCAACATAATTGCGAATCATGCCATCGTTATGGTCGATGCCTTTCAAAACCACGTTTTTCGCACCCAAATCAAGCAATGCGTCAATCATGTCATTTACTTCGGCATCGCTCAGATCACGCCCCGGATATGCGCGCTTCGTCAGTATGGACGCTTCCGTCAAATTCGGCATCAGCACGTCGGCGCCATCCACCAGCGTGCCCATAGCTTCGCAGAGTTCCGGCGTGTATGTGGCGTAGATTTCGCCGCCGTCTCCCATTACCGGATCCACCAAACGTAGGGCATGCGGATATTGCGAATACAGTCGTTTGATGATCTCAACCTGTTCGGCGGAGCCAAGAAAACCGGAATACACGCCGTCCAAATCGACGTTTTCCTTACGCCATGCGTCCAGATAGCCGTCCAAAATCTCAGTCGTATCGTGGAACGTGAATACGCTGTAGCGCGTGTGTGCCGAAAATAGCGCGGTCGGCACCGGGCATACGTCGCATCCGGCCGCCGACAGGATCGGAATGGCCGCCGTCAGCGAGCAATTGCCGTAGCCGCACATGTCATGCACCGCTGCAACGCGCGGAACATAATGCGGGTCGCGATCATACAGAATCACGTCATCCATGTTGAAACCCTCTCTTGCGATTGTCTGACCACGACTTTAGCCGCCCGTCTGACTTCGGAGTCCTGACGCTTCGCACGGTGTATCACCGCAGCACCGTTTGCCGGCGTGTCGCAGATTTTCAAACGGTTGTCAGAACGGTTTTGCAGGGCTCGAATGGCAATGATTGCAACGGTTTATAAAGGGGTATAGGCAAGTGCGATAACGTTCGGCTTGCATTGCAGAGAGCGGCCGGATTATTGTCACTACCAACACCTGACCAACCGCCACACACGGCAAGGCGGGTGGTCAGCAAGACAAGCAACGAACCATTCCACACAAGGAGCAGAAACCATGGCAGATTCCAAAAACTACCGCTTCGAAACCCTGCAGCTTCACGTCGGCCAGGAGCAGGCCGACCCGGCAACCGATTCCCGTGCGGTGCCGATCTACCAGACCACCAGCTACGTGTTCCATAATTTCGACCACGCCGAGGCCCGTTTCGGACTGGCTGATCCAGGTAACATCTACGGCCGCCTGACCAACTCCACCCAAGGTGTGTTCGAAGACCGCATCGCAGCCCTCGAAGGCGGCACCGCAGGCCTGGCCGTCGCATCCGGCGCAGCCGCGGTCGAATACGCGGTGCGCAACATCACCCAGTCCGGCGATCACATCGTCGCCGCCAAGAACATCTACGGTGGCACCTTCAACCTGCTGCGTCACACCCTGCCGCGTGACGGCATCACCACCACCTTCGTCTCCGCCGAGAATCCGCAGGAGTTCGAGGACGCCATCCAGGAGAACACCAAGCTCGTCTACTTCGAGACCTTCGGCAATCCGAACGCCGACCTGCCGGACTTCGAAGCCATCACCGCCATCGCCCACAAGCATCATCTGCCGGTGATCGTCGACAACACCTTCGCCACCCCGTACCTGTTCCGCCCGCTGGAGCACGGCGCTGACGTCGTAGTCGAATCCGCAACCAAGTTCATCGGCGGCCACGGCACCACCCTCGGCGGTGTGATCGTGGAAGGCGGCAACTTCAACTGGGCCGAAGTGCCGGGCAAGTTCCCGACCCTGACCGAGCCGGATCCGTCCTATCACGGATTGAACTTCTACGAGGCCCTGGGCGGTTCCGCGTTCGTGACCCGCATCCGCGCCATCCTGCTGCGCGACACCGGCGCCACCCTGTCTCCGTTCGCGGCCTTCCTGCTGCTGCAGGGAACCGAAACCCTGTCGCTGCGTGTCGAACGCCACGTTGAGAACGCGCTGAAGGTCATCGACTACCTGAAGACCGTTCCGGAAGTCGAATCCATCTCCCACCCGTCCATCGAAGGCCGCAAGGACAATGGGCTGTACAAGAAGTACTTCCCGAATGGCGGCGGCTCCATCTTCACCTTCGACATCAAGGGCGGCAAGGACGCGGCACGTGTGTTCATCGACAACCTGCACCTGTTCAGCCTGTTGGCCAACGTGGCCGACGCCAAGAGCCTCGTGATCCACCCGGCCTCCACCACGCACTCTCAGGAGACAGTGGAGGAGCTCGAGGACCAGGGCATCCACCAGGGCACCATCCGCCTGTCCATCGGCACCGAGAACATCGAAGACATCCTCGACGATCTCAAGGGTGGTTTCGCGGCTCTGCGTGAATCTGGTCTTGCCAAGTGAAATGCATCGGATCGGCGGAATAGCGCCATCCTAAACAAATGAAACGGTCTGCGACACCGAAAAGAAGGGGCGGTGTCGCAGACCGTTTTGTCGTATCTGCAAACGATGTCATCTCAATGTATTACAGCTGGTATAGAATCTGCGATTGTTACGAAAAGCAATATCTCAATTCTTTTCTTTGAAAGAAAAAACATTAGATTCTTTCAAAAATACAAGCATTACCGATGATATTGAGAATAACGTAAAGAGAGAAGAGATCATGGCCCAAGAAGTCAAGAACGATATCAAAAAGGCGTTGCAGGTCAACACCATTCCGCTGATCGCCATTATGACCGCGGTCACCACGGTGCTGACCATGCTTGTGAAGATCCCGACCCCGATTCGTGGCTACCTCAACCTGTCTGACACCATGATCTATTTCAGCGCGTATGCGTTCGGACCATGGGTGGGCGGCATTATCGGCGGTCTCGGCCCGGCGTTGAGTGATCTGATCTCCGGTTATCCGCAGTGGGCCATCTTCACGTTCGTCATCGATGGCCTGCAGGCCGTGCTCGTGGGCCTGCTCGTCAAGAAGTTCAATCCGGCGAACATCATCATCGGCTCGGTGGTCGCAGGCGTGTGGAAGGTGTTCGGCTATTTCATCGCAGGCGGAATCCTTTCCGGATTCGGCCCGGCTCTGGGCGAGATCGCGGGCAACTCCTTCCAGATGGCGGTGGGCCTGATTGTGGGCTTCGCGCTGTTCACCGCCGTTCGCCAGGCTTATCCGCCGCTGGTGCGTTTGGGCAATCTCGGTATCAAGGCGGGGGAGTGATACATTAATATCATGTGAAGGCAGGCCCGTGGATTTGCCGATGAATGGCGATTCCACGGGTTTTATTGTGAAACGCGGCTGCCGGCTGCGAAAAAAATGTGGAAGCACGGGGTGGACGTCATGATTACGGTTCGCGACTTAGGGTGGAAGTACGCGCCACTGGCCGACGGGGGTAAGCCGGTGGAAAGCCTCAAGCATGTCAGCTTCGACATCCGGTCCGGATCCTTCGTCGGCATCATCGGACCGACCGGAGCCGGCAAATCCACGCTATGCATGGCATTGGCCGGCATCATTCCGAACCTGGCCGACGGCACCATGAGTGGCGTTGTGGAAATCAACGGCATGAATACGAGCAGGCACTCCGTCTCGGCGCTGTCGGAGCGCGTCGGCTACGTGCAACAGGATCCTGAGGCGCAACTGTTTTGTTCGAGTGTCGAGGATGAGATTGCTTTCCCTTTGGAAAACCGTGGAGTCGCACCGAGCCTCATCGATAAGCAGATCGACATCATGCTTGACTTGGTCGGCATGACCGGATACCGCAAACGCATGCCGACCAGCCTGTCGGGAGGTCAGATGCAGCGTGTGGCCATCGCGGCCGCGCTCGCGGCGGAACCCGATGTGCTCATTCTTGACGAACCGACTGCGGCACTCGACCCCGAAGGCAAGCAGGAAGTGTTCGATGTGCTCGAACGCATTCGCCAGACCCGTTCCATGACGGTGATCATAGCCGAACAAGATACCGAACACATCGCCTATTGGGCCGATCAGGTGCTGTTCATGGTCAACGGCGAAGTGATACGCAATGGAGACACAAGCCTATTCACCCGGGAACGCGGACTGTTGGAGTCCTCCGGAGTGCAGGTGAGCGACGGACCGTCCCCCATCATCAAGGCGCTGCCGGTAAGGAACGACGGCAAGCCGAAGCATGCGGTCATCAGTCTGGACCATGTGACGCACCGTTATGGACAGGGTGGCAATGCGTCTCCCGCACTGGATGATATCAGTCTGGATATTGAACAGGGCGCCTTCGTGGGGCTTATCGGGCGCAACGGGTCAGGCAAGACTACGCTCGCCAAGCATTTGAACGGGCTGATCCAACCCACACAGGGAATCGTGAAGGTGGATGGGCTCGACGTATCGAAGCATAGCGTGGGCGAAATGGCCGCGCACGTCGGATTCGTATTCCAAAATCCCGACCATCAGATCTTCTGCTCCAGCACCAAAGAGGAGATCGCGTTCGGTCCGACCGCGCTCGGACTTGACGCGGCCACCGTGTTCAAATGTGTCGACGAAATGATGACATTATTCGACCTGCACCGGTATGAGGACGTTTCGCCGGCCACGCTCGGTTACGGCGAACGACGTGCGGTGGCATTGTCTTCGGTGATCGCCATGCGCACGCCAATACTCGTGCTCGACGAACCTACGGCGGGTCTTGACCATCGTCTTGCATCACGATTCCTTGGAACCGTGGAAAAACTCAACCGGCATGGCGTCACCGTCATCATGATCAGCCATGACATGCGTGCCGTATATCGGTATTGCACGCACGTGCTCGAATTGGAAGACGGTCATGTCGTGCAATATGGGCCGATCGACAAATCGCAGGAAGCACAACAATCGTCCGTGCGACAGGCGCGGCAGCCACACAAGGCGCGCGGTCCGATATCAGCGACCCACGTATTGTTGAAAATCGCCAAGGATGAACGTGACAAGGAGGAACGCTGATGGATGCCGACCTGTATGTACCAGTCGACGGATGGTTGCATCGCACCGATCCGCGCGTCAAATTCCTCATCTCCATCGTCATGCTGGTCCTTTGCCTCGTATGGCGTAACTGGGCGTTCATCCTCGGCATCCTCATTCTCGAACATGTGATGCTCGCCACCGACCATGTGCCCGCCGAGCGCATTGGATGGGTGTGGAAGATCCTCGCCGTGCTTATCGTGTTTATCGTGGTGCTTTGGCCGGTCTTCGACCAGAGTGGAACGCACGTGCTCTGGCAGTGGGGATGGCTGCGTCTCACGCAGGAGAATCTGCTCATGGCGGCGGTGATGGGTCTGCGCATTCCAGCGCTCGGCTTTGCATGCTTCATCACGCTGTTCACCACCAGCCAGACCAAACTGGTTCGTGGCTTTACCTCGCTCGGCATGCCCTACAAGGCCGGGCTCACCTTGGCAACCGCATTACGGTATATTCCCGTGTTCTTCTCCATCTTCCAATCCGTGTCCGACGCGCAGCGTGCGCGAGGGCTTGATCTGAGCGGCAAAGTCAATGCGGCAGGTAAAAAACGCAACGTATTCGTACGTCTCGTCGACCGGTTCAAATCGTATTTGCCGATCATCATCGCCGTATTGATCCGCGCCTACAAAATGAGCCAAAGCGTGGGATGGGCCATGGAATCACGCGGACTCAACCTGAATCGGAACGGCGCAAAACGCACATATCGGGTCAACCTTACGATGAGGATTGCCGATTGGATTATTCTTGCGATTACCGTCGCCGCCACCGCAGTCAGCGTATGGTTGATGACATGGCTGTCATAGGGGGTATGATGACGCAGGATGAGGGGCGTACCACGATCACCGCACGCGATTTGAAGGTGGTATCGGCGCTGCAATGCAACGGACGCATGACTATGCAGGCGCTTGCCGATAAAATCGGCATTTCCGTATATGCGGCGACGGAAAGCTACAAACGGCTCACCGATGCGGGCATCATGACCATTGTGCCCGTATGCAATCCGTTGAGTCTCGGAAATTACAGTCAGGTGCTCGTGGGACTGCGCATCAACGGCAATCGCAACGAGGCGCTCGCCATGCTCAAAGCCATGCCTCAGGTCACCTATGTGGTCTGCACGCTGGGCGATGCCGACATCATCGCCGAAGCCGTGGTGTATTCAGCCGACGGCATGGACCATTTCCTCAAACATGATCTGCGCGCGCTACCGGGACTGACCCGCCTGCAAGTGTTCTCCTGCGGTCGATTGGTGCTTGACGACCATAATGTCAGCGTGGTCAACCGTCTGCTGGCCGAACGCGGCGAAACTGGATTCATGACCAAACGTGAGGCCAGCGTCGGCACCGATATTCCCGTGCATCGGTTGGACGCGCGATTCGTGCACACGTTCAACGAATTGCAGAAAGACGGCAGAGCGAGCTACGCCATGCTGGGGGAGCATCTTGGCGTGACACACACCGCGATTCGCGGGCGCGTCAAAAAACTGGAGGATTCCGGTGTGATGCGCATTATGGCCACGGTCAGCCCCATGCGTTTGGGTGGATTCCGTCAAGCGTTTCTCGGCATCGGCGTCAAGCCGCCATATCGGCTCGACGCCGAACAGTTGTTGGCGATCGACGAAGTGACGTACGCGATGAGCGGCGTCGGATTGAACGGCGCCGACTACCTCATCGAAATCATCGCCGGAGATGACGAGGACTTATGGCGTGTGGTGGATGAGTCCATCCGTTCGCTGCCAGGCGTGGACCAGACATGGTGGGCTTCCACCGTCAGCGTGGAAAAAGAGTCGTACTGGCTCGAACCTCCGCAGGATGGTGTACTCCTCGACGATTGATAAATCAATGGTATGAGGAGTTTCATTTTTGCTCATTCTCAAGGATGAGCAAAGAATTCAGACCAGCGCATGATATCCGAATCAGCTGTTTTTCCGTAATTTTGGAGGTAATCCAAAGAAAGGAATGACAGCATGGATATCAGGGACGCTATCAAAGCTACTAATACGGCCATTGCAACCGTGGATCTTGTGAAGGACTACGGTTCCGGAAATAACACGGTGCATGCGTTGCGTGGCGTCAACGTCGCTTTTGAAAAAGGAAAATTCACGGCGATTATGGGGCCTTCCGGTTCCGGCAAATCTACGTTGATGCACACATTGGCAGGACTGGATTCCGCGACCGACGGGCACGTCATATTCAACGGCGACGATCTGACGCGCATGAACGACAACCAGCTCACGTTGCTGCGCCGCCGTGACATCGGATTCATCTTCCAAAGCTTCAATCTGTTGCCGATGTTCACCGCCGAACAGAACATTCTCATGCCATTGACCTTGGCTGGAGCGAAACCCGACCGGCAGTGGCTGCGTCTGCTGGTGGAAACGCTTGGCCTTAAGGAACGTCTCAACCATCGTCCGAACGAACTATCGGGAGGCCAGCAGCAGCGTGTGGCCATCGCACGAGCATTGATCACCAAACCGAAACTGGTGTTCGCAGACGAGCCCACCGGCAATCTTGATTCCGTATCAAGCGCCGAAGTGCTGAGCTTCCTGAAACGTTCCGTCAACGAACTTGGCCAAACCATCATCATGGTCACGCATGATGCGGTCGCCGCGTCTTACGCCGACCGTGCGCTCGTGTTCGCCGACGGCCAGATCGTGGCGGACGTAAACAAGCCGACAGCAGACCAGATGAGTGAACTGCTGATGAGGGAACGTGAGGCCGCCACAATGAATGTGGCTTCCGCGAGACATTCCCGCTAAACGCACTGTAGAAGCATTCGAAGAAGGGAACAGAATCCACCATGTGGTCCATCACTTTGAAACTCATGCGAAAAACCAAGCGCATGCTCATACCCGCAGGCATCGCCATCATGATCGGCACGGCGTTCATCGCCAGCACCTTCCTGTTCGGCAATGCCATGAACGACTCCCTGACACGGCAGCTGACCGCCATGTTCGGAAACGCCAACTATGCGGTGAGCATCAACAGCTCCGACCTGAGCGATAAGGAACTCAACGAGGCGTATTCCAGCACTGTCGGCGACTTTCATCTCGACCAGATCGCCGGCATCGAAGGGGTTGGCGGCGTCCGTGCCTCGGTGGAAACCGGCGTCAGCGTTTCCAAGGGAGACAGCAACGTCAGCGGCGAGATCATTTCCACCGCGGCACAGAAGAACATGCTCCCCGTGAATATCACGGAAGGGGACCAGCCGAAGGATTCCAACGAAGTCGCGCTGCCGGAAGACATGGCGAAACAGTTGAACGTCGGCGTTGGAGACACTGTAAGCCTGACCTCCCGATATGCGGTAGGCGACGATGGCAAAGCCAAGGCGGACAACGTGCGCGTGGTAGGACTCACATCCGATCCGAACGGCGCCTACTCATACTATGGTGGTGCGATCGTAGGATCCAACAATCTGCTTGCCGCAATGCAGGGAGTGGACGATTTCAACGCCACCGGAACAACAATGGTGTATCTCGACCTTGCCTTGGATGGAAACAGCGTATCCGCAAAAACCATCAACGGTGTGAAAGCGTTGCTGCCAAAGCATTTCGATCTGATGTCACGACAGCAAATCAGTGACGAAAGCATCAAATCCTTAAGCGGCAACCAAACCAACATCGTCACCACATTCCTTATGTGCTTCGGCGTGCTTGCCATGTTCGTGGCGGCTCTGGTGATCGCCAACACGTTCCAAGTGCTCGTGGCGCAACGCCGCCGCACACTCGCCTTGCTACGCACCATCGGCGCAAAGAAAGGCCAACTGTATGGTTCCGTGCTGTTCGAAGCGGTGGTGCTCGGCTTCGTCGCATCCGTGCTTGGCGTGGTGCTTGGAAGCCTGCTCATGTGGGGCATGTGCGTCAGCGACATCATGCAGGCGGGTATGCGGTTCAACTTCTCCTGGCAAGCCGCCGTCGTACCGATTCTCTTCGGCATTGTGGTGACGGTGCTTGCATCCATGGGATCCGCACGTTCCGCCACCGCGGTAACGCCATTGGAGGCATTGCGTCCGATTGAACTGACCGACAACCGTCGTTCCGGCCTTACGCGAGCTATAATCGGTATTCTGATGGTGGTGGTCGGTATCGCCATGGCCATATTCTCCATCTGGCAGGTGCAGGCCACCAACGGCGGCGAGGATGCGAGCGGCGATCAATTCACGATGATTCTGCTCATAGCCATCGCCGGTGCCGCACTGGTGTTCCTCGGCATGGTGGTCACCGCGGTATTCTGGATGCCGACCCTCATGAAGGGCGTTGGAGCGTTGGCCTCGCTGACAGGTCCTTCCGCAACAGTTGCACACGCCAACATTCAGAAGAATCCGCGACGCATCGCAGCAACCGGTGCCGCTCTGCTCATCGGTGTCACCTTGGTCTCCACCATCGCAACCGGTGCCGCTAGCGCCAAAGAGACTATGAATGGTGCGCTCGCCACCCGTTATAGCGTCGACATCGTGGCCACGGGCGATGACATCAGCCAGCAAATGGTCAAGGATGTATCTGACATCAACGGCGTGTCCGACACGTTGTATGCACCGGCGGTTTCCGTGACCTTGGAGAAAGCGGATGGAACCCAGCCTACGTCCGCATTGCTGGTCGGCGTGAAAAACATCGATCAGGTCAAGCAGGTCATGCGTGCCAACTTGGGTAACGCCTCCATCGACAGTGATAGCGTGCTCATGCCAACATACAATGCGCAAACCGGCAAGGAGCTGCAGTTCGCCAATGGCACGGCTGATTTCTCCACTGAATGGAACCAGAACGGCGACGCTACGCGTTCGCTGACATTGCAAGCCAACCAAGCCGACTACCGTCGTGTATCCGCGCAATATGGAGCTGTCGGATTCGTGGATGAAAGCCATTTCACCAATGGTGACCTTGATGCCGCCACCCATGTGTTGCTGGTCAAGGCAGACACTGACAAGTCGGGAGTTTCCGTTGACGACATCTACAACGACATGCAGGCCGCATTGGAGAAGAGCACTGATGCGACAGTGACCGGACCGATCGCCGAACGCATCGTATGGGCGAACATGATTGACTCCATGATGATGCTTCTGGTGGGGTTGATCGCCGTGGCCGTGCTCATCGCACTTGTCGGCGTAGCCAACACGCTGTCGCTGTCAGTGATTGAACGCACCCGAGAATCCGCCACACTGCGTGCCATCGGCATGACTCGAGGCCAGTTGCGACGCTCCCTCGCGGTGGAAGCCCTGCTCATCTCGCTGGTATCCGGCATCTCGGGCGTACTACTTGGCACACTGTTCGGCTGGCTGGGCGCATACGTGGTGTTCAGCATGTACGGCAAAGTGGTGTTCCCGTTCGAATGGGGCATTAATGGCATCGTACTCGCCGTGGCAGCCATGGCAGCACTGCTCGCCAGCGTATTCCCCGCACGCAGGGCAGTGAGCACGCCTCCTGTTGAGGCGCTCGCCGAAGCCTAAGCTTCATAGCAAACACAACGAAAAGGACTCCTGCCACAAACATGGTAGGAGTCCTTTTTGCGTATCATGCATACGCAAAACAACAAATCAATCAGACCAAATGGTTTTCATAGGCGAACACCACCGCCTGCACACGGTCACGCGCATTAATCTTCGCCAGAATATGCGCCACATGCGTTTTCACCGTAGGCAGCCTGATGAAAAGCTTGTCGGCAATCTCCTGGTTTGACAATCCATGCGCGATCTCAATAAGCACTTCGCGCTCGCGATCGGTCAGTTCATCTAATTCCGGATCGGTGTACGTCGAATCAAAAGTGGAAGCAGCAGCGGAATTTCCATGTGCGCCAACATTCGCAGCCATGAAGTCGCCTTCCATCATTTTCTCGATAAGACGTTTCGTGGCGGACGGTGCGATAATCGCATTACCTTGAAAAACCGTGCGAATCGAATTCAGCAACGTTTCCGGTTCCGTATCTTTCAGCAGAAAACCGGAAGCTCCGGCAGTGATCGCAGCCATAACATATTCATCCAAATCGAATGTCGTCAGAATGATCACTTTGGTATGAGTGACTTCTGATTTCGTTCCATCGGCAGCAAAGCGATGCTGCAACGCACTGATCTGCCGAGTCGCCTCGATACCATCCATGCCGGGCATACGCACATCCATCAACACCACGTCAGGACGCAGCGTTTCCGCCAACGCCACAGCCTCTGCACCATCGCGAGCCTGCGCCGCAACCGCCATATCAGGTTGGGAGCCGATCACCATGGCAAAACCGGCGCGTACCAATTCCTGATCATCGGCTATGACCACACGAATCTTCTGTTCTTCACTCATACTCTCCACCTTATCGGCATTGTTCCGCTCACAGCGCGAAACAAACCCTTAAATCTCCCTGAAAAACTTGAATCGGCTATCGAGACACGCGCTGCAGCTGCTCCTCCAATGGTGCTGCGGGCCTCAACTGCGGTTCGCTCGCACTACCGGCATGAGCGTCATCGCTGAAACCAGTCTCACGAAGCACGCCAAGCAATTCGCGCATACGCTTAAGCGCGGCGCGCCCCTGCTCGCCAATGGCTTTGAATGCTGTGGAAATCTCGTCGGCGGTAGTCTCTTTGCCTTGTGCTTCGGCGCTATCCAGCATGCGGATACCATCGACGGCTTGACTAATCACGCTGTTCAACGTGGCGGTGACTTCAGCCTGAATGCTGGCACTGATACGGTCACGTTCCATATTCGCCGCGAGAATACGCTGCTTCTCCTGCTCGGCCACCAGTGCCTCTTCGCGAGCCTGCAATACCAGTGCGTTTGAATCGCTGGAACGCGCCCAACGTGCCCACGCCATGATGCCGGCGCACAGCATCAGCACTGCAACCGTATACATGACGCCGGTAAAGAATGCTGCACTGCTACTTGACGTGGCTGAAACCGGTTTTGTTAAGCCCACGGAAGCGGCGATGGCGCCGAACAAGGTAGTGTATCCGTGTTGATCAGCTGCGATTTTCAAGCCCATCAGAGCTGAACAGGTGACAGCGGCAAGACCGGTCCAACGCCATGCGTGTTCACGCCCATACAATACGGCTGAATACAGCGCACACAGTGACGCTACGATATGTCCAACCTCAATCAATCCCAAAAATACCAATTGCACAACCGACAATACGAACACAATAAGCGCGCAAGTCTCGGGGAACCTGCGTCGAAGAGCCAGTGCCAGCAAGCAGCATGCGGCGATCGCATGAGAGAGCTGCGCATCGCGTGAACTATCAAAAAAGAATGTAATCGACATGCGATTCAGCAGCATGACCAATACCACGGCACCAACGGAATCCATGAGCACATAATGGTGCTGCGTCCACACGGAAACACGTTCCACCCAATTCAGCCCTCGCGAATTGGATGTATTTGCAAGTTCTACGGATTTCAGTTTCAACGATGTGAGCAAATCATGCAGATTGGGTGCGGTGATGCGCAAGTGTTGCAGGGCGTTCGAACGATGGTCGCGACCGGTTGGTTGGTTGGTTTCCTGCGTCTGTTCCGATGGTTGATCTGGGATTCGCGCCGATATGTTGACGGCTGTGTGAGATGCGATTGCTTCGTCGGATAATTTCGCTTTGCTGGATATGGCAGTTGTGTTGCAAGATTCGGACTGTTCCGAGGCATACTGTTCGCCGGTTTCGTCTGTCGCTGGCTCTTTACCGCCGTAAGGCAGGGTGGCCATAACTTCGAAGCCTCCGCCGAGTTGAGGGCCAGCCTGCAATGAGCCTCCGGCCGATTCGATGCGTTCCTTCATGCCCAACAGGCCGTAACCTGGCGTATGCCCGTCGATATTGGCCGCCGCACCACGACCATTGTCGGTGACGGTCAAAGTGAGTAAACCGTTGTTCCATGACTCTTTAATATGCACATCGACGTGCGGCCCCGCATACTTGCGGATATTCGTCAGCGCCTCCTGCACTACATGGTAGGAAGCTATCGAGGCTTGTTCACCGAGTTGTTCTGGGCTGGCGGTGCCGGTGATATTCCATCGGATTCGAATGTCGGGGGAGACGTTTCGCGCTTGTTCCACAAGATTGCCTATATCGTTATAATCGGCGTGCGGTGAACCCCCGAATACTCCCAGAAGACGTTGCATGTCATGCAGTGCGCGTTCCGATTCGTGTCGAATCGTCTCCATGGTGTTTCTAGCCACCGCGGGATCATGCGTGCCTGCATAGCGGCCGCCATCAGACTGCACGATGATGATTGATAGGATGTGCGCCACCACATCATGCATGTCGCGTGCGATGCGTGCTCGTTCCGCCAACGCGGCGATATCGCGTTCGTCCTGGTCTCGTGCGGCGATCGCCTCATTGCGTTCCCGCATCATACGAACGGTTGCCAGACGGGCACGCTGCCAGAACGCTACAATGACGGTGGAAATAATGCATACTTCGAAAATCGGCGTCAGCACCAACATGTATTGCGCCACCATGTCGGCGACTTCCGACATGGATGTTCCTGTGTAGATGGAGCCGAGAGTGTCTTCCGTGACCATTGCGCCATTTGGATTTGAGCCATTCCAACTGCTCCATGTATGCACTTTGCCTCCGGTGAGCAGCGGCCCATTGGTCATGGTCCATGCCATCAACGCCGAAGCCAGAAGACCGATGGCCAACGCCAAAATAATGAAGGCTTTCGTGTTTTTGGGATTGCCGTAGACGATCACCGAATACAGCATGAACAATGCCAGAATATCGGCGCCCAATATGCAAGGGCCGAATATGAGATGCGTCAAGGCCAATGCCACACAGAGCAACGCTCCGGTCTGTGGCCGCCATCGACGGATCAGCAGCGGGATCAGCATTGCCGCTTCCCACGCCATCTGTATGGAAGGATTAAGGTCAAACAGCAATCCCGGATTATAGGTGATGCTGCCGGTCACGCCGAACAGCAGAACACCTATAACAAGCGTGAGGATGAGATCGCCTGCGAAGACATGACCATGCATCCACGACAGGAAACGCTGCTTGAAATTCGACATACGCTCCACCCTAGCGCCAGATATGCTGTGACGCCATCGTGCGCAGGAATGAAATAACGGTAAGATAAAGCCGCTTTTGTGAGGTAAGGTTGTCTCCGCGTGTGGGTGGGATGGAATCCATCAAGAAGTCACTACCCGCATTGAATATGCCGATGACGCCAAAGGAAAGGTGAATGCATGACGTTGCTGAGCGAATACTACGTGCCCGGATTGCATATTGAGGATCGTTCCATCAAGGTGCCGTTGGATTGGGCGGGTCACGAGCCCGGTCATGGGTTCGATGGCGAATCGATCAGCCTGTTCTACCGTGTGGTCACCGCTCCCGAACATGTGCATGACGACCTGCCGTTGCTCGTGTTCCTGCAGGGTGGTCCCGGTGGTTCCGGTCCGCGTCCGCTCGGCCCAAGTTCCGATGGTTGGATCGAGGAAGCGATCAAGCATTTCCGCGTGGTGTTGCCGGATCAACGTGGTACGGGGCGTTCGTCTCGTGTCGACACGCATGTGATTGAGGGCATGGACGGCGACGGCAAGGCCGGTGCCGCGTTTTTGAAGCGTTTCCTCGCCGATTCGATCGTTCGTGACTTCGAGCATCTGCGTCGCACCGAATTCGGGGGCGCACGTTGGGCCACGCTTGGCCAAAGCTATGGCGGATTCCTGACGTTGACGTATCTTTCGCTGTTCCCGCAAGGAGTTATCGCCAGTTTCACCACGGGCGGCATTCCTCATGTTCCCGCCGATGCGACCGACGTGTACCGTCATACGTTCCCGCGCATGGCGGCAAAGACGAAGCAGTTCTACGAGCGTTACCCGATCGATATCGAACGTGCCGCGGCCGTCTCCGACATTCTGCAATCGCGCAAGGTCACATTGCCGAACGGCGATCCGCTCACGGTGGAACGCTTCCAATGCTTGGGATCCGATTTCGGTATGAAGCCAAGTTTCGAACGCGTGCATTGGATTCTTGACCAGGCATTCCTTGACGGCGACGGTTCGGCCTCGACCTCGGCGGAACTGTCTGACGAATTCCTGTCTTCCGTGATGAATGCGACTTCGTCTCGCCCGCTGTATTGGCCGTTGCAGGAGTTCATCTACGCCAACGGCGAGCTGGAAACGCCGATTTGCTGGGCCGCACAGCGCGTGCGCGGCGAGCATCCGGAATTCGCGGGCGGCATTCGTCCGCTTAATTTCACCGGCGAGGCCATGTTCCCGTGGATGTTCGAGCAGGAACGTGCGTTGCGTCCGTTCAAACCAGCCATGGACGTGCTTATGGAAGACACGCATTTCGGCACGATCTACGATGCCGACCAGTTGGCACGCAATGAGGTTCCGCTGCAGGCTGCCGTCTATTTTGACGACATGTACGTCGATTCTGGATTGCAGCTCGACACGCTGTCTCGCGTCGGTCGTTCACATTATTGGACTACCAACGAGTTTGAACATGACGGCGTGCATGGTTCAACAGTGTTCAAGCACCTGTTCAATGAAGCATTGAACCGCGGAGATTTGGCGGAGTTGTTCTGACGATCGTTCAGCAACGACGAGTATCGATAGCAAAGGAAAGAAACATGGCCAATCCAACCATCGGATTCATCGGATACGGCAATATGGCACAGGCGATCGCCGAAGGCCTGGTCAATGCCGGCACGATCAACGGCAGCGACATTGTGGCTTGCGCGGCACACTATGACAAGCTGGAACGCAATGCTGCCAAACTTGGTGCGAAAGCAGTGCATACCGCTGCACAAGTGGCCGAAGTCGCCGACGTGGTCGTTATCGCCATCAAACCGTATCAGATTGAAGCGGTGATTTCACCGATCGTTGACAAGCTGGCGCAGCCAAACACCATCGTCGTGTCCATTGCGGCAGGCTGGGATCTGAACAAATTCCGTGACCTGTTCGGAACGTCTTTCGAACAGGCACACATTCAATGCACCATTCCGAACACGCCGATGGCTGTCGGCAAAGGCGTGCTGGTCACGGAAATCGACAACACGCTCACGCAGGAACAGGCGGAAACCTTCGAAAGCCTATTTTCGTCAATCAGCCTGATTGAACGCGTGGACACCGCGCATATGGGCATCGGCATGTGCATCGCCGGCTGCGCGCCGGCCTTCACCGACATGTACATCGAAGCATTGGGCGATGCCGGTGTGAAATATGGATTGCAGCGTGCTACCGCGTATCGTCTGGCTGCCAAAATGGTGGAAGGCGTGGGCGCGCTCTATTTGGCCAACGAAACGCATCCGGGTGCCATGAAAGACGCTGTCTGCTCTCCGGGAGGCACCACCATCAGGGGTGTCGCATCGTTGGAGGAAAGCGCGTTCCGTGGTGCCGTTATCAAAGCAGTCGACGCCATCGAAGCCTAATACTAAGCTAGGGAACCATGTCTCTTACTATCGGAATCGTCGGACTGCCGAACGTCGGCAAGTCCACCATGTTCAACGCATTGACCCGCAACAACGTGCTGGCGGAAAACTATCCGTTCGCCACCATCGAACCGAACACCGGCATTGTGCCGTTGCCGGATGACCGCCTGCCGGTGCTCGCCAAGCTCGTGCACACGGAGAAGATCGTGCCGGCCACCGTCACGTTCGTCGACATCGCAGGCATCGTCAAAGGCGCTTCGGAAGGCGAAGGCCTGGGCAACAAGTTCCTTGCCAACATTCGCGAAGCCGACGCGATCTGCGAGGTCGTGCGTGCCTTCGAAGACGATGATATCGTGCACGTCAACGGCAAGGTCGATCCGTCCGACGACATTGAAACCATCAACACCGAGCTGATCCTCGCCGATCTGCAGACCATCGAGAACGCGCTGCCGAAGCTGGAGAAGGATCTGCGCGGCAAGAAGATCGAACCGGCCTACATGGAGGCCGTCAAGCAGGCGAAGACCATTCTCGAAGCCGGTGAAACCATTGATAAGGCGGCTCGCGAAGGTCGTTTCGACAAGGATTCCGTCTACGATCTGCACTTGATGAGCGCCAAGCCGTTCATCTACGTGTTCAACGTGGACGATGCCGAACTGCAGAACAAAGACATGCAGACCAAGCTCGCCGCATCCGTGGCTCCGGCTCCGGCCATCTTCCTCAATGCGCAGTTCGAAGCCGATCTGACCGAACTTGATGAGGCCGACGCGCGCGAAATGCTCGCCGACGCCGGTCTTGAGGAGTCCGGCCTGGATCAGTTGGCGCGAGTCGGCTATGATACGCTTGGCCTTTCCACCTTCCTCACCGCAGGCGAGAAGGAAGTGCGCGCATGGCAGATTCACAAGGGCTATACCGCTCCGCAGGCTGCCGGCGTGATTCACACGGACTTCGAAAAAGGCTTCATCAAGGCCGATATCGTCTCCTACGACGATTTCGTGGCTGCCGAAGGTTCCATGGTCAAGATCAAGGAGGAAGGCAAGCTACGTCAGGAAGGCCGCGACTACGTGATGCAGGACGGCGATATCGTCGAATTCAAATTCAACGTCTCCAAAAAGTAAGTGTTTCTCTGGCTCCCCTCTTTGAGGGGAGCTGTCGCTACAAGCGACTGAGGAGCGGTACGGATAAGGCCTGAGAAGTCGTCTTCTCAGGCCTTTGTCATGACATTGTTCTGCAAGGACTGGCTGCTGCAGCAGCATAATGTGTGTTTTATTATTCGGCCTTGGCGGCTTGCTGGTCAATCCAATTGTTGACGTCGGTGACCGCCTCGTCAAGGGTTGCTTTGGCGGCTTTGTAGTATTTGGAATCTACAGGTTGACGATTTCCGCGCCGAACGGCCAGAGCGCAAGCTTGGCCATCTTGAATGATTGCAATCCGAACGGAATACCGATAATGGTGATGCAGTTGAGCACTCCGGCTCCCAGATAGCCGAGCGCCATCCACCAGCCGACCAGCACCACCCACAGGATGTTGGCCAAGGTAGAGTCGACTCCGCCGCCGTATTGCACGGTTTTGCCAAACGGCGTCAGGGTGAGTCCCGCCATCTTGAACGCTTGAATGCCGAGCGGGACGCCGATGATGGAGATGCACAGAATCAGTCCCACCAATGCCCATCCGATTGCGATGGCCAACCCACCAAGAATGATCCACAGGATATTGCCGAGAACTCGCATGATTTGCCCCTTTCCGATTCCGGTCGATGCCTCGCATGTTCAGCTTCACTATTTTGCCAGACATCATGACGGAAACACGAGACGCAACCCTTAGCTCGCCCCTGATTCATCCCCGGACCGTTATTCAGGCGGAGCGTATGCGGTAAGCCCAATCCTTTTGTGAAGATTTTGTGTATTGTCAGGCATGCGTGGGTTTCACCGTCGATTTGAATGATGATAGGCTTCTCGATGTCTGCCGTACGAAGACCCCATCAAGGAGATGCCATGAACCTGTATCGCTACGCGATGTTCATCGCACGCGCCTGCCGTGGGTCGTTCGTCGGCAATGTTCTGTTTGCCAATCCACGAATGGCCCTATTCTCGATGCTGGTGTAGCGGGGACACGCCTTATGCCGGGATGTACCGATGGCCCATCCGCAGTCGACGTCGCATGAATCGCTCACCATAGCCATCAACTTACGCAAAGCCGCGAATCGTTTGCCGTATATGAATGCGGAACGGATGGCGGCTTTTCCTTTACGTCCGGACTCATCGGTGTCCTCGCGTCTTGACACAAGCATGGGGCCGGATCGCCACACATGACGTTACCAACAGAAGGAAATGCTGTGACCTCACAGAAAAACGCGGAACTCGGGTCCGCCACCAGTTCCGTAAAGCCTATTGATCCGCACACCCGATTCATCGTTGTGGGTGTGATCGTCGTCGGCTCGTTCATCGCGCTGCTCAACCAGACCGTCATGTCACCGGCCTTGCCGGCACTGATGCGTGATTTCAATATCACCACCGGCACCGTGCAGTGGGTGACCAGCGTCTACATGCTGGTCTCGGGCATCATGGTGCCGATTTCAGGCTATCTGATTGATAAATTCTCCACCCGAAAGCTCTTCGCCGGAGCTCTTGCCACTTTCATGGTCGGCACACTGCTGTGTGCCGTCGCGCCGAATTTCATGCTGTTGCTCGTCGGGCGCATACTGCAATCCGCCGGCTCCGGCGTGCTGTTGCCATTGGTCGCCGTAGTGCCGATGCTCGTCTATCCGCCGGATAAGCGCGGCACCGCCATGGGCATGGCCGGTATCGTCATGGCCGCCGGCCCGGCTATCGGCCCGGTTGTCGGTGGTCTGGTGATTGACAGTTTCGGATGGCGCCCGATGTTCATTGGCATCGCAGTCGTGGCACTGGTCATCCTTGTCGGAGGCACGATGATGCTCAAGAACGTCAGCGAGTTGAAGAACCCAAAGCTCAACATCCTGTCCGTGATCCTTTCGACCATCGCGTTCGGTGGCCTGCTCTATGGCTTCTCGTCCGCTTCCACGATGGGATGGACCAGTCCGGTCGTCATTACCTCAATCGTCGTTGGTCTTGTGGCCTTCGTCGCATTCGTATACAAGCAAGTCAAGCTCGATGAGCCATTGTTGCGCGTTGACACCCTTGCCACCCGCAACTTCCGCAACTCCGCGATTCTGGTCACTCTGATCAACGCCGCAGTCGCCGCAACCAACGTGACGTTGCCTATCTTCATCCAGAATGTGCTCGGCCAATCCGCCACCGTCACCGGCATGGTCATGCTGCCCGCCGCGGCGATCGGCATCATCCTGAGTCCGGTCGCCGGTGCCGCATTCGACAAATTCGGCCCGCGAGGCGTGGGTATCGGCGGCCTTGCGCTCATGACCATCTCTCTTGGTCTTCTCGGCACCATCAACACCAGGACATCAGTGCTGTTTGTCGCCGTGTTCTGCGCATTGCAGGCATCCGGTCAGGCTATCGCCAACATGCCGATAAACACTTGGGGCGTCAACGCTTTGCCGAACGACATGATCGCCCATGGCAACGCCATCGCCAACACCGGCCGCCAGATCGCGGCAGCCATTGCGACCTCGCTTCTGGTCACCGCAGAAACATCCGTGACCGCCTCGCGCATGTCCCAAGGTGTGAAGTCCGCCACGGCCAGCGGCATCGCGTTCTCCTACCTGCTGTGCGCCGCCATCTCGCTGATCGCCCTGATCATCTGCATCTTCACCGTCACCAGCCGTGCCAAGGAGGAGGCCGCACGCAACGCCAAGGCCTCCGAGGCGCAAGCCTCCGCCGAAGTCGCGGCCGAAACCACTGAAGGCCAGCCCGCCGAGCATCACTACGCCGGCGCATACGTGGCCCCCGCCGCCTCCCTGTTCAAGCAGGCCCAGGAACAGTCCATCGGCGAGATCATGGACGATCAGCCCTACAGCTGCCTGGACAGCGATGACATCACGCATGTGGTGCGCGAGTTCATCCGCCTCAACGTCTCCAGCCTTCCCGTGGTGAACGGCGATGGCAGGCTCGTCGGCTTCGTCAGCGACGGCGATGTCCTGAAATCGATTGCCACCTATGAATCCCGTACGGTTTCCACCGGCACCGGTTCGACGATGGTGGTGTTCGACGACGAAACCGTGGCCTCCAAGGTGCAGGCACTCTCCGGCAAGAAGGTGATGGACATCGCCACGCGTAAGGTCGTTGCCGCCACGCCCGACCAGCATGTTGGAGAGGTGGCCCGAATCCTCGCCAAGAAGCAGTTCAAGAAACTGCCGGTGGTGGATGGTGATGGCAGACTCGTCGGTGTGATCCGCCGTAAGTCCGTGATGGAACATGCCTTCGACGCGCTGTTCCCAAAGGATGATCGGTGATTAGGCGCCATCATCGCTGAATAGAATGAATGGAACATGAGGCTTCCTTCTCGCAGGGAAGCCTCATTGCTTTGTCCGCGGAGTCTTACGGCACCTGCGCAAGGGCAACGTCACGCCTTCGTGATGCACTATTGAATAGTGTGTTCCTATCGTTGCATGGTGACGCTAACGCATGGCGTCACGATACTGAAGCCTGCCATCTAACGGCGGGTACGGCTCGTTGCTGGAGTCGTGCACGCATACGCGCGTCGGCGTGCGTATGCCGTCTGACCACCGCCGCCGATAAGCTCGCCGCCAACGAGTTGGGGTGGAGTGTCGGTATGCTGCTCAGCGGCGCGTTCCGTTCTGCTGAGTCTGGCCGTGGCCTACGTCATCGCCGTAATCGCCTTCCAATCATTGCGATTGATATGGTGAACGGTAGAGGACGGTTCGGCATTCCTGCACGTGGTTGGCGACGCACGTCACGTACGGCCGACCCGCAGGACAATGGTCAGGGCGATATCGTCACACGTATCGTCGGCGATGTTGCGGCAGGATTGACGGTGCGACAGATCGCCGCTGAACGACATCTGCCGGTCGATTTCGTCGACATGGCCAGCGAACGCGCGCGAGAACAAGGATCGCTTGACGTGGTGGATATGCGGTCGCGGCACGCCTGCGGAGAGACGGTATGCCGACCCGACCCCGCTTCGTTGGTGTGCGTGGGATGTCCATTCAGGTTTTTCCCATCTTCGGACTCGTAAAATAGGCGAGGTTAACAAGACGAAGAACGATGACATCCGTCGATTCGCAAGGGGTGGACGCATATGGATTATCAGTATCAGGCCGTTGAACAGCCTTCCAATCCCCGCAAAACCTGGCCGATTGTCCTTTCCGTGGTCGTGGCGCTCACTGTGGCATGCGGCGCAGGAGTGTACGTCTACCACAACAAACGGCAGGAGGCGTTGGACACATGCCGGCAATCGCTTGCGGAATTCAGCTCGGCCCGTAAGGCCGTGCTCGACACATCCGAAAACGGTAGCGAACTGCAGAAATTGATCCGTGGTGCGCTCGGCGTGAACGACATCATCGACGCGTTCGCGGACGCGGCCACCAGCGCAGAGAACACGGTCGATACGGAAGGCTGTAAGGCGGACGCCACCATCACGCAGCTCAATCTCGTCTCCAAAACATTGGACAGCGCAACTGACTCCCTGAACGGCAGTCTGAAGACAATCGAAAAGAACCAGCAGTCGCAAAGCGGCGGCGATACCTCCGATGGCACGTCGAATTCAACGCAATCCAATGATGGGACGAGTCAAAACAAGTCAGACGACAATGCCGAATCGTTGGAAGACTCCAAACTTGCTTTGCAGGAATCGCTTGACAAGGCAAACGCGCTTATCGACAAACTCGGCAATGACGGCGATCTCACCCTTATTGGACGCAAACTGTTGAGCGCGCTATCCAAAGCCGTTGATGCGGGCCAGCAGCTGATCGACAATAGCGGCGTCAAAGAATCCAAGTATTACAAGGCCGCCAAAACCACGCTTGATGAAGCCATCGAAATGGCCGACAACTGGGTGAATCAACAAGCAGCCAAAGCGCAGTAAAACATTTTCCAAAGTACCGCGTGGCATTCGAAATCTCGTTTGCGCTTACCGTGCCGTCAGTATGCGGATTCGCGCTGATTTTCGCCGCAATCATCTTCTCCGAAGTGCAACTCCCACATCGCAGCAAATCGTAATGCCGAATATGTGAACTTGACTGTTGATTCCACGCTGTATCTGCTTTATTCTTGAATGCTTGTGAAAGAGTTTTGTGAGAAGTGGTGGAAACGTATCGCCACCAAAGAGATGGTATTCATCGGCATTGTGACGCTGGCCGCGTCCATTATCGCCTCATGGCTGAAGCAATTCCCTGGATTCAGCCTGTTCGGTGCGCTGATTATCGCACTGCTGATCGGCATGGTGCTGCAGTTTCCGATTCGCAAATGGTATTCCAGCCGTTCACCGGAGCATAAGGCCGGTGTGAAAGACGCAGCAGGACTGATTTCCAACAAGCTGCTCCGCTTGGGTATTATTCTGCTTGGATTCAAGCTCAACCTGCAGGTGCTGTTCACGCAAGGCATCAAATGCTTGCCGATTGCCGCTGTTGTGGTGACGCTCACCATCGTCGTGTGCTACAACATCGCCCGTAAGCTCGGCGTTGACCCGCAACTGGCCATTCTGGTGGCTGGCGGTACCGGCATTTGTGGTGCCGCAGCCGTCATGGGACTTTCCGGATCCATCAAGGTTCCACCGGAACAGGAAGACGAGAAAGCCAACAATGAAGTGATGGCCGTGGCCATCATCGCCATCATGGGCACGATCTTCGCCCTCGTGGAAATCGCATTTGGACCGCTTACCGGACTGACCAACACCCAGCTGGGCATCACAGCCGGCGCATCCCTGCACGAAATCGCACACGCGGTAGCGGCTGGTGACGCGTTCGGCGCGGTCGACATCGCCACCATCATGAAGCTGTCGCGAGTGCTTATGCTCGTTTTCGCAGCCATCATCATCGCCATCTGGTGGGATAAGAACCATTCGCAGATGCCTTCGGACGGCAAGCGCAAGATCTCATTCCCGTGGTTCATGCTCGGCTTCATCGGAGCGTCGATCATCGGCACGTTCGTGCCGTTCATCGCCACCATCACCCCGCAGCTGGTCGATTTCGCCTACATCGTGCTTGGCATGGCCATGGCCGCATTGGGCATCACCGTGAACTTCTCGGCACTCGCCAAGAAGGGGCAGAAGGCGTTCCTTGCCAGCCTCATCACTTCGATCCTGCTCATGTGCTTCGCAGCGGGAGTGGCAGCGCTGTTCTTCTAAAAATCTTCTACATATCTTTTAGATATCTTCCAAATACCGTTGTGCCGTGCGCTGGGATAATCAGTGCACGGCACATTTTTTTATTTGTATTAAAAGTAATCTGGTATTAATCCGCAACTTTGCGACGATCCGCAATCAAGGTACGAACCAGCGAACAAATCGGCAGCAAATACAGAAAACAGCTCAACAACAGACTTTCCGTAGGAGCCCCAACCGAAGCAAGCGGCACCGCGCCGGCAATCGACCATGGAATCAATGGAGCCACCACAACGGCGGTATCCTCCAAATTAATAACCTTGCGCTGCTCGTCGTTTTCCAAATTGCCGCACAACTGATCAGTCAACATAATCGACAATGTCTGATTACAGGCAACCGCGCTCGCAACCACAGACGTGACCAAAGTCGCACCAAACACGCTGATGTGCTTCGCCATCGAAGCGATAAGCCGATGCGTGCCATCCAACAACCCCGTTTCCTGGAAAATGCCGGAATACGACGAGGAAATGCAGACGATCAGTATCACCTTGATCATCGAAACGATGCCGCCACCGTCAATCAACGACGCCACTTGGGCGTTCGAACAATGAAAACCGAACACCAAAGCACGGCCAATCTCCAGCCAATCCATATGCTGCACCAGCACGCAAACCGGCAATGCGGTGAGAATACTTGCGCCCATCGTAATGCGCACGTCCATTCGGACGATCGCAAGCACCACAAGCACCAACGCGGGAATAACGGTAACCCAATGAAGATCGAACGCGCTTGAGAACAATCCCGTGATATCAATGGAACCTGCGGAAGGATGCGTGCACAAAGCCAACACAGCATAAATCGCACACGTGATGATGAACGGAACAATAGATGTTTTCAACATCAGTACGATATTGTCGAAAATATTCGTATGTGTGAGTGTTTTGACTAATTGCGCGCTGGTGGAAACAGGGGAGCAGCGGTCGCCGAAATAGACGCCCGACAGAATCGCACCGCCGAGGAATACGGGCGAAACCTGCATGGACGTGCCGAGCGTCATGGTGATGATGCCCATGGTGGCGGCCGTAGCGAACGATGATCCGGTCAGCAGTGACATGAGGCAGTTGAGCAGGAAGGCGAGCAGAATCACCACATGCGGGCGCACCAGGCTGGAAGTGTTCGCCACAATGAACGGCACGGTGCCGGCGGCGCGCCATAGCGTGGTCAGCAGGCCAATCAGCACGAACGTCACCACCACAATGCTTGCGGCACGCATGGTGGCGAACCCTTTGGAAAGCATGGTCGCGAATTTGTGACCGGTGATTTTGCCATGGATGAGGAACATGACCACGCCGGCCAGCAGTGCGGGAACGATGGATATGTTGGTTATGATGCAGGCGATCAAAGCCGCACAGAACAGCGCCATCGTAACAAGTTCCGCCATGATGTTCCTTTCTTTGATGATTATCGCGCGGTACGTCAACGCCTTCGACATTCTTTTGACGAATCGTAAGAACTCGGTAAGCGTAGCAGTCATTATGTAAACGCGATGAGTTCGGGCTAAGACGTGGACATGGTCTTGTGCTGGTGCGGTGGAATGGCTGGGACGGTGGGAGTGTCGGTTTGGTTCAACCGGACTTGAGATTGATAGTCTGTAATCGGTTATGCTGAAGCGAGCAGAATCGAGGAAGATTATGACTGATTTCGATATTGCGAAAGCGCAGGAATTGGAACATCGTACGGAAGATGCGTCAGCTCCCGAAGTGTTTTTCACTCCTGTGATCACGCCGGAAAGCTTGATTGCCGCATATCATGCGTTGGGAGCTAGGCCGGAAGGTAAGGTCGCCATCAAAATCCATTCCGGAGAATCGGAGAAATCCAATAACCTCAATCCGGAGCTTGTCAAGAATCTCGTGCAGGAGATCGGCGGCACGCTCGTGGAATGCGCGACCGCATACGACGGCAATCGCGAGACGCCTGAGAAAAGCCTTGCCGTGTTCAAGGAACGCGGATATGGTGATATCGCGCCGATTCAGATCATGGATATGGGTGGTGAGATCGAGATTCCGGTAGCCAAGCACCGCCATATCGCCTATGACATCGTCGGCAGGCATATCGACGACTATGATTCCATCTTCGTGCTTTCGCATTTCAAAGGGCATCCAATGGGCGGTTTCGGAGGCGCGTTGAAGAACGTGTCCATCGGCATCGCATCATCGAACGGCAAACGTTGGATTCATTCCGCAGGCGTGGCTAAAGACAAGTGGGTCGAAGCTGAGCAGGATGACTTTCTCGAGTCGATGGCCGAAGCGGATGAGGCTGTGATCAGCCACATGAACGGCAAGATGATGTATTTGAACGTCATGAACCGTTTGTCGGTGGATTGCGACTGCTTCGCCACGCCGTCCGAGCCGGACATGCATGACATTGGCGTGCTTTCGTCGTTCGACCCGGTGGCACTTGACCAAGCGTGTGTCGATCTGATTCATGTGGCGCCGGACGGCGCGTCCGTGACCGAGCGTATCGCCACCAGGCATGGCGAACACACGCTCGAATACGCCGAAGAGCTTGGGCTTGGTTCGCGTGCATACCGTTTGACCGTGCTCGAGTAGTGTGCACGGAGTCGGCGATGATGGAATCCAAGGAATCTAAGGAATCCATGGAAAACGTGGAGGAGGCGCAGGCGGTTCAAGACGCGCGGGCCGTGATCGAACGCATCGAACGTGTGTTTACGGAACGCGAGCATGTGTTTGTGGCGATCGACGGGCCATGCGCGTCGGGCAAAACCACGTTGGCGGCTTTGCTGCAGCGTCGTTTCGACGGCAATGTGCTGCATATGGACGATTTTTTCCTGCGCCCGGAACAACGCACTCCAGAACGGTTCGCCGAACCGGGAGGCAATGTCGATCGGGAACGATTCGAAGAAGAGGTGCTGGCTCCGCTCGTTGCCGGAAATATCGTGCAGTATCGTCCTTGGGATTGCCATACCGGCGATTTTGCAGCTTCGCATAGTGTCGAACCTGCTCGTTTGACGATTGTCGAAGGCAGTTATAGCATGCATCCCGCATTGCGTGAATACTACGATTTGATGATCTGCCTGATGATTGATTCCAATGAGCAGTTACGCAGACTCGAGGCACGTAATCCGCGTATGCTGCAGCGATTCATCGACGAGTGGATTCCTTTGGAGAATCGGTATTTCGAGCAAACTGGAACACGCGCAATTGCCAACATGGTTGTAGATACTGCCAAATCAAACGAATAACGAATCATACATAACGAATTTTTCATAATGAACGAAAGCTTGTGAAAAGAAAGCTTTTAAAAAGGAGAATGAACATGACTTCCACTACAGCAGTTTCCTTGCGTCGCACTGATCTGCCACGCTTGAGCGTGAGCGTCAAAGCCGCCGCAACCGTGCTTGCCATTGTCGCCGCAGTGGCGTTGCCGCAGTTGTTCCATGTGATCGGAGCGGTTTCCGGACGAGGAACTGCGTTGGGCGTTGCCTTTCTGCCTATGCACTTGCCGATTATTTTCGTCGGTTTGATCGCAGGTCCAGCGGTTGGTGCGATTGCAGGCGCAGCTGCTCCACTGGCGAGCTTCCTGCTTTCCGGCATGCCGATGCTGGCTGTTCTGCCGTTCATGATGATTGAATTGTGCGCGTACGGTTTGGTTGCAGGTCTGCTGCGTGAGATCAAGCTGCCAAGCCTAGTAAAGGTGGTTATCGCCCAACTTGCCGGCCGTGTCGTACTGACCGTAGCCACTGCAGTGGCGGTGTTCGCATTCGGTTCCGGCAACAGCATCGCCGCCACTTGGACGAGTGACTTGGCCGCTGGACTGCCCGGTCTTGCTTTGCAGTGGGCGCTGATCCCTCTTGCCGTATACTGGATCGAATCGTTGATCACCAAGCGATGAACCACGTTCTGAACACTTTCTGAACCACAAGAGCCAAGCCGATAGACTTGGCTCTTGTTGCATATGAGCCGAGTGTGAGCCGAGATACGAAAGGAACGCCATGATTGCCGGAGTGTCCATCACCACGCTGCTACTGGTTCTCGTTGCCGGTATCGGCGCAGGATTCGTAGGGTATGCCGTTGGCGCTTCGTCATTGATCTCATACCCGGCACTGTTGGCGTTCGGCATTCCGCCAGTGCTCTCGAACACCACGAACACGGTGGGTGTATGCGGAACCGGCATTGGAGGATTGCTTTCCGCGCGCAAGGAGCTAAAAGGGCAGCGCGCCCATGTGATCATCTATGCGCTTATCGGATTGGTTGGCGGCATTGTCGGCGGGTTGCTGCTGCTGGAACTGCCGGCAGAGGTGTTCGAATGCGCGGTGCCGCCGCTGATCCTGTTCAGCGCGTTGATCATCGCTATCAATCCTCGGAAAAAGGCTGCTGCGCGAGATGCCGTCGCACAAGCGCTTCCTCAATCGCAGCAAGGCGAACGAGCTGCGAAAATCGCCAATAAAACCGATGATGGCAAACTGCATGATCCGTGGTGGCTGTGGGTCGGCGTGAGTTTCGTCGGCGTCTATTCCGGCTATTTCGGCGCGGCCGCGGGCACGCTTGCCTTGGCGATCCTAGATTTGGGTAAGATCGGCCCGTTCCATCAGATCAACGCGCTGAAAACGGTGGTTGGCTTCGGTGCGAACATTTCCGCAGCGATCATGTTCATCATTCGTGGATCCGTGTATTGGCCGTTCGCCATCATGATGTGCATCGGATGTACCATCGGCAGTGCCATCGCACCTCCCGTAACCCGGCATATTCCCGAAAACATCATGCGTGCCGCCGCCGTGCTGACCGGCATCATCCTTGCCGTCAAACTCGGCTGGAGCACCTACCTGTGACATGCACTGTACATTGATTCGCAATGTGAAGTTCCGCTGGAAGAACCGATTTTTCCAGCGGACTTCTTTTTCTAGCTACCTTGCGATTGAAGGATCTGCGAGCCGTCCATCGGCATCTCGCAAAACAGCATCGTGTCAGATAAGCGTCGACAGTGCTCGCATTACAATATCCACATCCTTGTTTTCCAATTCGCGAATGACATGCAGATAGGTTTCCTGTGTTGTGGTCATGCTGGCGTGGCCAAGGCGACGCGACACGCTGGCGATTGATACGCCGGCGAACAGCAGTAGTGATGCGTGCGTATGCCGCAATCCGTGGATGGAAATGACCGGCGCATCCACGTTCTTGCAGTGTCTGGCGAGTACGCTGTTGGCTGTGGAGTTATAGATTTTGCCGTGCACGAAGATGGGCTTGTCATGCGGAAGATTCTTGAGTAATCCGGAAAGCTGCATGATGAGCTGCCAGTCAAGCTGCACTTTGCGTACGGAGGATTCGTTTTTCGTGGGTACAAAACCGCCGCCGTTTTTGTAATCCCAGGTTTTGCTGACGGAAAGCGTTTGGTGAGTGAAATCGAAGTCGTCGGGCGTGAGTCCAAGCGCTTCGGAGAATCGGAGTCCGGTTTTCGCGATGAGTAGGATGAGCCAATCCCAACTTGCCTCAGCGCCAAGATCAAGATCGGCGAGCATAGCGTGCAGCTCGAATTGGTTGAGATACTTCATTTTTTTGATGCGTGGCTGCTTGCCTTTGATGATGACTTTGCGTGTCGGATCACGGGGAATGAGTCCTTCATCAACGGCATCGAGAATGGCGCCTTTGATCTGGTGATGAAAATCCATGGTGGTCTGGCGCTCATGATGCTGCGCGTAACCGTTAATGAGCTGCTGATAGGCGGTGCGATCCATATCGGCAAGTCTTAGTTCAGGGATGAGTTTGCCGAGCCAAGATTGTGTGAGTCGATATTTACTCATGGTCACGTCTCTGATGGCACCTTCCTTATACGTTTTCACCCACTGGGCGTAGTAGTCGCAGAATAGCGATTCCGCGGTAATGATTTCCTGCATAGTGTGCACCTTTCTAAAAAAGATAGGGGATAAGGTGCAGCCATCATACTTACGCTGATGAAGGGTGATGAGCGAGTCCAGACGGTCAAAGAACCCGCCGATTCGGCGCTGCTCGTTTTCTGAGGCAGGCATAGAAATTCCGATTGAAGCAAAGTCATCGAATTTCAAAACTTGAGTGTCCTTGGAATTGCCCTGCGAAACCTGTTGATACTGTTTTAGCAACATCGGTTGCCTAAGAAGACGCGCAAAGAATCGTGCATAAACCTCGGAATTGGGCCTTGCTACTACATATGCGGGGCTTACGATGCCGTCATACCGACTTGCATCTACAGCCCCCTGCCACATGCGCATACTGTTGTAAACGACATCTCCGAAATGCACTATTTTGTAGTTCGCGAGACTCGCGCCAGGATTCGTCTCCCTATCGGACTCAGATGCTGGGTATATCCCGTTGGCTACGCTGACAGACAAAATCTCTCTGTCGGAAGCTCGTTCATCACTCTCCTCGAACAGTTCACCCAGCTTACGCTGTTCCCAAGCGGGGCAATTAGAGCTAGGAAAACAGCCGTATTACCGTCAATCTATACGGCTGAGCTTCCTTCTTGTGAGCATTAGAGCGTATCCGAGCAGGTTCCGACCGCGCCATTGCCTCGGATTGAACCTAGCTAGGTCATGCATCGACAGGCCAATGCCCCAGATGCGGTCTTTGACGGCGCATTCCGCCAGCAGCGCGGTGCCGGTTACCTCAAGCCGTGCCCCGAGTTCGGCGTTCTGGCTGAATTTGGCAAGCAATCCTTCATAGACCTCGATTTGGCGAACGCCGTTCCACACGTGATCGTCATAACTGGCCACCAGTCGACCAAGGCGTTTAATCTCGGCCACGTCATCGATTTCAAGGATTCGCGCGGCTATTTCGGCATCGTTAAAACAGCATGCCTTGCGGTACATCATGTACTGTTCCATTGAGGAAAACTCAACATCATCCACAACGAAGCGTGATGGATACCAGTTGCTCAGGTACCCGTTCTCCTCATCGGGATTATGGAAGCAGATGATGTCCGTCATTCTTCTCCGACTTTCCGCACCGCAAGTTCCAGATCGAGATCATGAAGTCCGAAATAGGCTTTCTTCAGGAAGTCCAACGGCACCCTGGTGATCAATTCAGAACTGGGAATACCGTAGAACCATTGGTAGTAGGCATAGAACTCACCGATCCAATCGGGCATGAACCCTTTAAGCGCCTTGCCGTCCTTCAATTGGTAATGCTCGGTCTCGGTGAAATACTTCCACAGTTCTTCCGCATCCATCGTATTGACGTAGGCTTTGGCTTCATCAATGCTTTTTCGTGTTTTGCTCGTCATATACGTGGCGATGAAATCCTCCGTGCTTTTGCTCGGAAAGGACTGCGCCACAAAGTCGAAAAGCTTGCCTTGACTTTCCACCACATCATCCCGATAGACTTCCGAATATGCCCGCATGGTTTTCACTCCCTAGAGCAACGTGCTGAACACGTTGGTCACCGTATTGACATCGGAATCGATAAGATCACGCATGTTCTGCCGCGCCTCAACATCCCTCTGATTGTATTTGTCGTTGAATTCGCTGTAGCTGACGGAAAGCAAGCCATCTTTGACTTCTCGCAATTGACCGTATGCCTTTTCGGTCTTGACACAATACTGGATTCCCAGACCTCCAAGCGACAGCAGTTCCTCCAAGATATCGACGTCCACATTGTCTCGGACGAATTCTTTAGCGATGTAGAAGTACGAGGCGTTCGCACGCCAGCCTTTGATGATGTCATAACCGCTGGTATCGATGCCGTATTGGGCGATGAATTTTGCGGCAAGCACGCGATAACGCTTGGAATCGGCGGCATCACGATGTTTCATCAGCTCGGCCAGCCAGGCAAGCACGCTATGCTCCTGAAAATCCAGGATGCTCAGCCCATTCGTGTTCAGTTCGTACTGGTGGACCCAGCCATTGGACTCATCCGGCCTGCACACGGCCCATTCCTTGGCGAGCTCGACACTTTTAGTCAGATAAAAACCACGACCGTAATCGTGCTTGTCATTGCCCAAACCGTACTCGGGGGTCACGGATTCGTATGGGGAACCGTGAAATAACGTGATTGTTGCCATGAACACCCCTATACGAACATCTTGTCAAGCATGGATTTCTTAATATTCCGCAGTAATTCGAGCTTACGCTGATGAAGGGTGATGAGCGAGTCCAGACGGTTGAAGACCGCGCCGATTCGGCACTGCTCGTCAATTCTTTTGGGAATGCAAATCTGCGTTTCAAAGAAATCATCTGGAGCAATGTTGAGCAATCCATGATTTCTAGCTCCCTCAGCCGCAATTAATTGAACAGCCTTATACCATCTATCAGTCTCGTAGTATGTGACTAAGAAATCAGGGTCTCCAGAAAGCAATTCAAAGCAGATATACAGTGTCGAAACGCAGCCCATGTCATACTTTTCCAGTCTTTTTATCGCTCCCCATGGGCTATCGGCTGAGGTGCTCTTGTTGTAAGCAAATTCCCCCCTATGTAGAAGGAAATATCCACTCATATCCTTACTTGCAACTTGGCTATTGAAAAAAGTCCTCTGATCCACTAAACCGTATTGAGCAGAAATGGTAAGGGGAAGATCGGAATCCCCGTTCTCATTCTTTCGGGTAACCCTACGTGCAACTTCACCCAGCTTACGCTGTTCCCAAGGGTCAGCGAAACCAGCGAAACGAATCTCCGGATACAGGGAACCCCCTTTAGGGAACATCTTGTCGAGCATGGATTTTTTCAGCACGCAGAGCTTGTCATACTTACGCTGATGAAGGGTGATGAGGGAGTCCAGACGGGAGAAAAATGCTGAAATAACATACTGCTCTTCACGGC
>NZ_JBBMFR010000011.1:0-58107 GCF_040095915.1 Bifidobacterium hominis
GAAAAGCGGGCAAGGAACACCATCGCGCGGCAAAAGACCGTCGGAAAAACCTCAAAACACCCCACCGCAAGCCAACACCCGGGCGTGTCGGCACTACGACACCACATCTGCAACCAACTCTGCAACCAGCCATCCACACATCAGCCGAGATGGAAAAGAGAAGAAGCAAGCAGAGGAAGAAAGGAAGCAATAAAAAGAACCGCACCCAGATCGTTAATCTGAACAAATTCAGATCTCAACTGATCGAAAGTGCGGTCTCACATATGCGCGCGCAGGCGACGGCAGAACAAGGCAGCGCAGCCAAAAATCGATTAATCGGCGCATCCGAAACGGTAGAGAGCCCAGCCCTGGCCATACTGCGAATAATCGGCAACCTTCACCAACGTGCCGTCATCCACATACGCATCAATCAATTCCTCATTATGGAAGGAATCGTATTGGGCGCGATACGGGAACGACTGCAAGCTTTGCGCTTGGTCGCCCATCGTAAGAAAGTACTTCGGAGCGTCGGTCAGCGGACATACCGTGCCAAGCACCTGCTGCACATCGCCGGAAGCAAACGCGGTCTCCACTTTGCCGAACGGAGCGGATGACACATCGGTGCGCGCATTGATGATCGGATACAGCATGTTCGCGTTGAACAGCGTCTCCGCATACATCGAACCGTTCAGCGGATCGGAAATGATGGTGGCCTGAGTGCCAGTACGTTCCGTGACCTTGCGCAGCACAATGATCTTCTGCTCGGTGAGCTGCTCGTTGGGGTCGCTTTGATCCAGGCTGGAATGCGCGATGATCGCGTCACGAACTGCAGTGCGAGACGGACATACGATCTGCGCGGAAACCGCAAGTATCGCAATTGCGAGGAATGCGGCGATTGGGCCGATCCAATTAGAAGCGAAAGAAACACTCTTCACGGAAGAAACAGCAGACACAGGAGAAAGAGAAGGAACGGAAGAAGAAGAAACACTATTCTTCGCGGAGAAGGAAGATGCAGAAAGAGCGAAAGAAGCGGATGCGGCGCAAGCGGAAACGCATTCGGAAAACGCGTTGACGCCAATGACAAGCAACGGCAACGCAACCAGCGGAAGCATGGTCACAATACGGTTTTCATCGCGATACCAAGGAGCGCTGATGATATTCGGCAGCGCGCCAACCAACGTGACCGTGCACACATAAACCAGCGTGACCAGCAGAAATGCAGCCATTAACGCGATCACGTCACGCAGGCGATCGTTGCGGAGAGGTCGAGATGGTTCGGACGATTCGAATAAGGAGACGTCAGCAGCATCGGAACACGAAACAGCCGGCAGACCGGAAGTGGGAACCGGGGAAACAGCAGGAGCGGAAACCGCAGTATCGGAAGCCAAAGCATCAGCATCAGCGGAAAAAGCGGGAGCCACAGTGGAAACAGCAACCGAAAGCGAATCCGAAAAGCGCACAACAGTGCGGCGGGAGGCGCAAACAAAAGCGGCAACGGTTCCCGCAATCAGCAATAATGCGAACAGAATCGCAGGAAAACCGTCAAGACCATCCGCGAAACAGAACGAAATCGACTCCCACAAATTCTTGGACGGCTGATGACTGTGGAACCAGGAAGCGGGATTCGCCCAACGATCCGATTTGAACGACGTGAGCATCAGAGCCACAAACGCCACCGCGCCGACACACATGGCGATAAACGCGCCAAGAATCAGCTTCCACGGCAAACGCAACACAATGAAAGGCACCAAAATCAGAGCGTACGTGAATGCAATACGCGGGTGCGCAACCAAGCAAACCACGCCTGCGACAGCAGTGATCGCAAGCCATTTTGCTATATGCTCGCGTGCGGCGATCTCATCGAACAAGCGCAACGTGGCAGCGATAAGGAACGGCAGCAGCGAAGTGGCGAAACCGAATGCGATCAGCGGGCCGGCATTCAGCAGTCCGTACGGGTGGCACACCGAGCTGACGGCAAGCACCGGCACGAACAGTCCAAGCAGATTCTGCAGAACGAAAGTAACGTCGAGAGTGGCGTTATATTGCCGATTTACAGCTGACGATGCATGCTGGTTTGAAACATTCGACGATTCAGATACGGACGACGATTCAGATACGGACGACGATTCAGACGTAGGCGATGCTTGCGAAATACGTGAAATTCGATTGGAAATTCGATTGCCACGATTCCAACGTTGTAGAAAATACCTGCACAATACCAACATTCCGGAAGGAAAAATCACGCCCGAAGCGATGATCCACGTGATATTGAATGCCGCGTAAATCGAACATTGCACGCCGAACAGTGCCGCGATTTTGATCACGAAATAAGCGCAAATGTGGAATAACGGCGGATAAAACGAATTATGAGGCCACAAATGCAATGCCGCCCCCAAACCTTCGTCAAGCAGGCGGCGAATGAAATAGTAATGCGCGGGGGCATCGCTGCTGGCAATCGGCGTATTCCACACCGTGGAGGGGAACCACGCGATCACCAAGCATAACGCGGACGCGATGCCGATAATCGACGTAAGCCACGGCAATAACGCGCGGAGCGACGCCGGATGCAGCATCGCGTGGCACCGCTGCAGGCCATGTTTCCGCCCGGACGGACCGCCCTTGGCCGAATCATTCCTGGCTGGACCATTCGTAGCCGAACCATCCTTGGACGAGCCATTCTGCCGAGCCTGAGTCTGCACATAAGCCTGCACATGAGTTCGCGCACGAGCCTGAGCCGAGCCACAATCGCCCGACACGGAACCGGTATTCGTAATCTGTTCGGAAGTCATCGATTCCATCGTAGCGAGTGCCGCAACCATGCTCAACGCTTATTCTCTGGAATCACTTTTCAGGAATCATTCAGACTTCATGCAGGGGTATAACAGTGTTGCGCAAGAAAACAATCACGTTGGAAGCCCAAGATGATTTCACGGGACGCACCATGCGCTACGGGCCTGCCTTGCTGCGGAGCGCGCGTCCCGGCTAACGCTGACGTCGGCATGCGCCGGCGCGCAATAACAGAGAACTGGAGAAGTACCGCATGTTCGTTCTCAAGAACGCATGGGCGGCGCTCGGCCGCGTCAAATGGCGCACCGCGCTGATCGCCCTACTCGCACTACTGGTGTCTTTCTCGGCTGCCGTGGATCTGGCAGTCATACGAGCAAACGACACCGCCAATAATGAAACATACCAGTCGCAGAAAGCCACTGCGGTAATTCGGCCGACCGCGCAAACCAAAGCCAAGCGCGACGGCGCCGATTCCAGCTATACCGACAAATACTTGACGTGGGAAAAGTACGGCACGTACGCAACGGCCGCACAGAACAGCAGCGTGACCTTCAATTACACGTTGGCAACGTCAGTGCCGGTGCGCGAAAGCAAGTCGTTGCAGGCGATCGCCGCGAAAAACGATACCAGCGAAGACAAGACCGGCGGCAACCTGACCCTGCAAGCGTTCTACACGTTGGACGCCACGAAAATCAACGATTACGGCTACTACAAAGTGGTCAAGGGCAAGCATCTGAGCTATAAGACGCAGAGCGACGGCGTACTCATTTCGCAGGCGCTAGCCGATAAGAACAATCTCAAGGTAGGCGACAAGGTGACGGTCGGCAATCCGTCGAAGGCTTCCGAAACGTACACATTCACCGTGCGCGGCATTTACGAATATGACAGCGACGTGCCTGAGGGCAATGGTTCCGACGCAAAATACGCGAAGGACAATCGTGAAAACGTGATCTACACGACGTATCTCAACTTCGCCAAGAACGGGCTTGACACGACGGAGGCCACAGGATGGGGCGTTCCGAATCTCAATATCGTGTTCTCGCTGGCGAATCCTTCCACGTACAACAAGTTCGTGCGCGCGGTGAAGAAGGCCAAGTTGGACACGAAGACATACGAGATCACCTCGCCGTCGCTTACCGCCTATAAGAAGTCGATTGAGCCGCTTGATTCCGCCGCTTCGGCCGCGCGCATCGTGCTGTTGGCCGTGACGCTCGTCGGCGGAATCGCGTTGCTGGCATTGATTGTGTGGGCGGCAGTCGGCGGTCGGCGCGACGAGATCGGCATGGCGATGATCACCGGCGTGACCAAGGGCCGTTTGGGATGGCAGTTCATGCTGGAAACGTTCATGATGACGGTTCCGGGTTTGATCATCGGTTTGGTTGCCGGCGCGCTATTGGCGAAGCCGATCGGCACCGCGTGGGCCGGCGGGCAGACTGTGGCGATCACGTCCGCTTCAGTGTGGAATGTGATCTGGTGCGGCTTGGGCGCATGCCTGGCGCTTGGCATCGTGGCGTTCGTGCGCGTGGCCTGCTTCAACTTGAACCAACTGTTTGAGGAACGCTCGGAGGTGACGGCATGAGCGACAATATGAACGATAAGAACGAAAACATCGACGAGACCGTGGTTGACGAGACCGCTGAAGCCGAGGCAAGCGAGACCGTCGATGATACTGCGATCGGCGATATTGCAGATGACGCATCTTCCGCAGATTCCATTGAATCCATCGATTTTACGGTGATGTACGACGACGACAATGCAGATATCGAAATTGCGGCGAATGACGATGCTGCGACTTCCGACGATGCAAACGACGGCGACACTGCAGCGGCTGCAGGCAACAATACTGCAGATGCCGACGAAACCGCCGACGCTGCAAATGACGTTGCGGATACCGAGGATGACGATTCGGACGTGGTGGCGGATAACGCGAATCAAGTGAAGGAAACGCTCGCTTTGCGCTCTTCCGACGAACCGACCGTACTGGAATCGCATGAAACGGTGAAAGCCGATTCCGTGACCAGCGTTTCGTCACAGCTTGACAACGAAATCAAGCGCAATCGCAAAAAGGATGCGTTCTTCTTCAAAACGAATCCGACATTCGCGCTCGATCATGTGACCGTGACCAATCGCAAGACCGGCCGCAATATTCTTGACGACCTGTCGTTGTCGTTCCAAGCAGGCTCCACGCATGCAGTGCTTGTGGACGCGGAGGATTGCGAACAGCATCAGGCATTGCTGGCCACCATGGTCGGCATGGTGCGCACGGACCGCGGCAATGTGATGCACAAAAGCGCCAACCTGAGCGACACCGAACCGGTCGAAGTGCTGGGACACCGCATCGGATTCATTCCGCAACATTTCGCTTTCCGCCCCGATCTCGACGCGGAAAGCAATGTGCTCTACGCCATGGATGCATCGAACCGCAACTTCCTCAAACCGAAGCCTGTGATCGCCCGCGAACTGCTCAAGCGCGTAGGCTTCGACGAGGTGACGTCCGGCCTGGCAGTCGGCGAAGTAAGCGAACTGAACCAGCGTCGCGTGGCCATCGCTCGTGCGCTAAGCTGCGAGGCTGAGGTGATTATCGCCGACGAGCCGACCGCTGGATTGAATGCCGACGATGCGGCCGTGGTGTTGGATCTGTTGAAGAAGTTCAAGCGCGATGCCGATCGCAAGCGCGCCATCATCGTGGTGACCACCAATCCGGAGGTCGCCGATGCGATGGAGCACAGCGTGGAACTTGACTAGCCGCCTAGTGCAACGGGCGCGCGAACATAGACTCTTTCGCGCGCCCATAGGTAAGCCCTTTGGAATTCTGGTTTTAGCCAAATCCCAAAGGGCTTACGTGTTCTGAAAGCGGTCTGCCCTACTCCGCGATACGCATGTGGTACTGCTCGGCGAGTGGCGTGACGTCAAGCACACCGTATCGTTCGAGCAGCCGCAACCATTCGCGCCTGTTGCTTTCGCCGAAACGGGCCGCTTTGCGCGCATAGGCTTCGGCCGTCAGGAACTTCGGCGGAATCGACTTGCTGTTGTACTTGTCGGCCACCATCACCACTTCCTGCTCAAGATTCATGGGCACATAGTCGGCCGGAGGCAGCGGCAATCCTTGCGATTCCACCGCTTCTTTGGTGAGTCCCACACCGGTGTGGTTGCGCGCGAACTGCGCGATGGACTCGTCAACACCCTCATTCAACAAATATTCGTAGCCTTTAAGCCCATGCCGCACGTAATTCGGACCGTCGAATTTCAGCGGCCCACCGTCGGAACCATCTTGTTTGAGCAAAAAATACGTGCCGATATCATGCAGCAGACCACCGATCACCACCAGATGCTCGTCGATCAGCCTTGGCGGAACGGTTCCGCCCGTAAGCCCGTCCGATGATGGAATGGAAGGAATGCGAAGCATGCCGAACGATTCGTCTCCATTGCCATCTTGCGTAAGCCTAAGGCCGAAATCGCCCACTTTTTCGGGGGCATCGTCCGGTAGCGTGCAGCGACGGGTGAAAAGTGCGTTCTGCCTGCGTGCCATGCGACGTGCGATGTCGGCAACGACTACGCAATGTCCGTGAATCAAATCGTATGCGGCTTGCGATTGCGCGATTTTTCGATGCAGTTCGTCAACTTGGGCGAGTGTAGGAATATATCCGGTTGTCATACCGCCTATCTTAGGCGCTGTATGACGATTGCCGCATGCTGAATCCGGTCGAAAAAATGTCCGGAAATCCCAGATGAAAATTACAGTCGAAAATTACGGTCGAAAATTCCCAAGTACGGATTCCAGCTTACGAATTTCAGATAGAACGCACGCGAAATGCGCCGGTACGGTTAGAAGCGACGATCATCCGATCGTTTTCCAAACGAGTCCAGCCATCTTCGGCACGCTGATCGAAACCGGAGCTGGCCACAACCACGCCCTTCAGCTGGCCTGCAGCCTGATCCGCTTCGGATTCACCAAGCGCACGATAGCGCATCACACGATAGTCATGCGCCTGGTCGCCACGTCCGTACTGGTCGTAGATTTCCACAATGCGCTTGGACGTGACCTCACGACCGGCCGCGCACAGAGCGATGAACTGGTCTTGGCTCTGAATCATGCAGTTGTAGCTGGATTTCGGATAGCTTTTGCGCAGTTCGCGCACAGCCTGCGCGACCGCCTCGTCGAGCGCGAAACCAAAACCGATGTACTGCAGAATCACTGCGAAGAAAATGGCGGAATCGGAACGGCCGCCGGTGGACTGCACGATATTCGGATCGACTGGGAACGCACGGTTGGTGATGATGTTGCGACCCTGATCGTCGGAAATATCGCCATTGTGGATGAAGCTCAATCCGTTGGCGTAGAACGGCTGCTGGTTTTCGAGAATCAGCGGCAGGTTCGAGCTGGCCAAACGTAGGTGCCACAGGCCTCCACGGGCCGGAGCGTTGGCGAGCTCGTCGAAAATCGGATCATGGCGGGCCGCGACCGTGTTCTTGTAGATGGTGGTGCCGGTTTCCGGAGTGGGAGCGCCACCGTCACGCAAGTACGGCGACTCGCTCGGCACGGTGACCAGCGCGGAGCCCCAGCCATCGTTGTGGATTTCGCTCAGATCACGGAAATCGCGTACGGTCTGCATGCCGAGCACACCATTGAGACTGGTGTTGCTTCCGGCTGCCGCGAATCCAAGTAATCTGCACATGGTTGATTACTCTACAGGGCTTGTGCTGCAACGCGCGCATATGGCTATCGACATTGCTTATAGCGTGCAAAAAACCGCGGGATTCCAACGATTCTTCGCGATAAGACCGTGCAAAACCTACAAAATGTCCCTACGAAAACGGGCTGCGCGACGATGGCAGATGCGATCACCATCATCGCGCAGCCCGTTTCACGGCTTGTTTCACACACGCTTTAGCCGCGGAGGACGCTGAGTCGCGAGGAACAGCGGCTGTATCTCAATCAGCGGATTGTAAGGCGCAAGGCCGAACCATTTGACCGGAGATCCCGCAAGACGACGGATCGCATACTTGATTTCCAAAGAAATCGCGCCACGCTGCGATACCTTCGACTCAGGCATAAGCGCCTTGTGAATCAGCACATATCGAATCGGACCGATATTCGGATCAGCATCAAGCTTCGGATAACGGCTTTCCTGCTTCGGCAGATCTCCCGACTTCGACAAATCGTTCATGATCTGGTGAATGTAAGCCGGAATCGACTGAGAAACCTTGAAACCAAGCCGAATGCGAACACGGAACATGTAATCCGTGCCGAAATTCTCAACCGAATACTCGCGAGTGAACGGCTCATCAGCGGTCTCGACAGAAACCGCCCACCAAGCGCGGGCACGTTTTGGATGGTCGGCGAAAATCGAGAAGAAGATATCAGTATCGATACGCTTCATCTCCGGATCCGACGTGAGGTAAACGATATTGTCGGCAAAATACGGAATCGTATCGTCATCATGCAGCCGCTCCAGCACCGGCAGGCACTCGGCGGGCTGCATATGACGACGCTGCGCACGTTCCAGCTTCGTGCCTTCGTTCCACGTATACATGACCAGCAGAATCGCGAAGGTAAGCAGCATTGTGAACCAGCCACCATGCAGGAACTTCGCCATGGAAGCGAAGAAGAACATGAACTGAATCGCAAGGAACAGCACGGTGAATACGACCGCTCCGATACGACGCCCTGAATGCCAGATGTAGACGGCAAGCAGAATGGTGGTGGTGATCATGGTGATGGTCAACGCCAGGCCATACGCCGCGGAAATATGCTCGGAATCACGGAATAGCGCCAAAACCAACAGCGTGGAAACGCAAAGCACCACATTGACCACAGGAATGTACAGCTGACCGCGGGTACGGGCCGGATAACGGACCTGAAGATGCGGCATCCAGTTCAGATGGGTGGCTTCAGACACCATCGTGAACGCGCCGGTGATCAATGCCTGCGAGGCGATAACGCCTGCGAGCACGGAAAGCACGACGGCCACGTAACGCACGCTGGGCGTCATCATTTCGAAGAACGGGTTCAAACCGTGCGTGCGGGCATAAGCCGAATCATCCCAATGATTGAGCATCCATGCGCCTTGGCCGAAATAACAGAGCACAAGCGCGATTTTGATGAACGGCCACGTGAAATAGATGTTGCCACGGCCAACGTGACCCATGTCGGAATAAAGCGCTTCGGCACCGGTGGTTGACAGGAACACCGTACCCATGATGGCAAGACCAGCGGCATTATGGCTGCTGAACAGGAATCTGACACCGTACAAGGGGTTGAGCGCTGCGAACACGCCCCAATACTGGCTGAGGTTCGCCAAGCCGACAACCGCTAGGAACGAGAACCAGACAAGCACGACCGAACCGAACACCTTGCCGATACGCTCGGTGCCACGCGACTGCGCAGAGAACAGTATCAGAATGATGGCCGCGGTGATCATCAGGGTCAGCTGCTTGTTTTCGGTAAAAAGTTTTTCAAAAGCCGGTAGTGTTTCCAAGCCTTCCACTGCCGAGCTGATGGACACGGCTGGGGTGAGCACGGAATCGGCGAGGAACGCGGCACCGCCGAGCATGGCGGGAATCGCAAGCCATGCACCGTACTTGCGAATCAACGAGTACAGCGCGAAAATGCCGCCTTCGCCCTTGTTGTCGATGCGCATGGCAATCAGCACGTATTTGACAGTGGTGATGAGTGTGATTGACCAGAACACCAACGAAAGCACGCCGAGCACGGCCTCGTGGTCAGCGTGCGCGAGTCCGCCCTGCCCGTTGAGGAACGTCTGCATGGTGTACAGCGGCGAGGTGCCGATATCGCCATATACCACGCCCAACGCCACGATCGCCATGGCAGGCGTGATTTTGTTTGGCCCGGATTGCAGACGGCTCCACCAGCGGCCGATGGGACCTTTGCTGGCCACCTGGTCAAGCTTGGCGGCCTCCTGCTGCTTCTCCTCGTGCTGCTTGATCAGCTCCTGTCGCTCTTCCTTGGTCAGCACCTTGTGCGAAACCTTCGGCGCCTGCGTGTATGTGGCTGCGTGAAACAGCGGCTCATCCTCGTTAGGCTCGTTAGCCATAACGCTACCTCCAAGTGGCGGGCCTTCCAACCCACTCCCCAAAATAAACGCAAAAAGGCACGTTAGGAGCCGTACGAAGTCTTGTCAAATCTTCACATTGTTTCTTGCGATTCTTGATCTCGAAAGAAGTAGACTTCCTGTGGGTTTTTCCCTTTTGTTTTTCTCTTATTCTCTCTCATTTTCGGACAAATCGTTTCCGCTTTGCCGATTTTCGGAATTTGTTCAGATTCCGTACACTTCGCGCGTAGTCTTTCGTGTTGCCTGCGCGACTTCCGTCAGCGGTTTATCGAGATAATTCGCCAACGACTGCAGGGTGTAGGGGATCATGTACGGCGCGTTGGTGCGGCCACGATACGGCATCGGACTTAGGTAGGGGGCATCGGTTTCGACCATGACATGACTGAGCCCGACAATGCGTGCCGACTCGCGGATACCATCGTTGCCCTTATAGCTGGATGTGCCCGAAAGACTGAGATACCAACCGTTTTCGCGCGCTATCTCACCCATTTCGGCATCACCGGAATAGCTGTGGAACACGGTCCGTTCGGGAGCGCCGTCCGCCAGCAACGTTTCGATGACTTCCTTATGCGAGTCACGGTCATGGATCTGCATAGGCAGATTGAGTTCCTTGGCGAGCGCGATGTGCGCGCGGAAAGCTTCCCGCTGGAGTTCTTTGGCGGCTTCGCCGGTGCGGAAGAGATCCATGCCGGTTTCGCCTATGGCCACAACCTGATTGGGGTAAGTGATGGCAAGACGGTGTACTTCGGCCATGGCGTCTTCGAAGTTGGTGTCGTGCCAGGGTTTGTATTTGAGCGGAAGGCCGTCTGGTCCGGGCACTCCGCGATGACCGTGGAGCACGGATTCGTTGGGATGTATGGCGATGGCCGCGTGCACGGTTTGGGGGTGTTCACGTGCCATGTCGATGGCGGTCATGAGGTTCGGTAGTTCGCATCCGCAGTCGATGACGCCTTCGACGCCGACTTGTTGTGCTTGGTTCAGCAGTTCGTCGACGCTGTATACGGGGACTTCCGGTTGGCCTTTTTCTTGGGCTTCATGGCTCATGGCCCGCGAGAACGGCACGACGGACGCCACATGCGTGTGGTTGTCGATAACGTGCGCGTTCTCGGGAAGTGGTTGCGGTGCTGGCGCCCAGCTGCGGTCACGATGGTGTTTGCTCATGCCTCCAGCCTACGCTCGATGGCAGTCTTGCTTCGGAAGCCGCGTTATTCATCGATGGCAGTGGGATTAACCAACGCATTTTTGTGCGTTCCACAACGTTTCAGCGCAGTGGGCGGTAGTACGAGCCGACTTCAGGCCGTACTTGCTCCAGCGTTCCGTCGACATTATGCACAAGTGGGGCGAATACGGTTTCGCGATGGCATCCGTCGCCGCCCGCCCAACGTCCGCTCGGATCGTATGCGAACCGATGGTACGCGACGATCCACTCATCCGTCCCCGGAATATTGACGATATTGTGATGTCCGGTTGCGTATAGCGCACGATCAACCGCCGGCATGATAAGCGGCTTCGGTTCACTCCACGTGCCTTGCAACGATTGCGCCATGGCATATTTCACACAGTAGCCTTCGTCTCGCGCATCGTTCTCCGACCAGGAGGCGTAGTAGATGCCGTTGCGTTCGTGCAGCCAGATCGCTTCACGGAAGTCGCCGGGAATCCAACTTATGGCACGGGTTTCATCAAAGCTGAGGCAGTCTTCGGCAAGCGGGGCAATCCAAGCACGGCCATTGCCCCACAGCAGATAACGGGTGCCGTCCGTATCGATGAAGGTGCCGGGATCGATGGTATGGCAATCGAACGTACCTTTATGCACAATCGGCTCCGGCTCCGGAATAAATGGACCGTAGGGGCTCGCACCTACTGCCGCGCCGATTTGCGATCCGGCCACGAAGTAGAACACGTACCGTCCATCCGCACGCTGGATGACGGAAGGAGCCCAAGCGCCATCTTCGCCATTCCACCAAGGCACATCACGCAGGTCAAGCGCCGGATACCGTTCCCAGGTGACGAGATCGTCGGAAACATACACACTGAATGCGGTAGTCCCCCATTCATCGACGCCATCGTCCGTGCAATACAAAAAATATCTACCATCATAGATGGCGAGATTGGGATCAGCGCAATACCGATGCAACGGATTGGTGTCGATCCATGCGTTGTTGACGCGATGCGGCAGCGATCTGAAGTCACGATCACGCAACGCAGGCGGTTGAATCACAGTAGTCATGGAAGTCGTCTTTCTTTACGAATATCTACATCACTGTAGTTTTCCGAATGAAAAAGGACAGGCGGGAAGGGAAGGAAGCGATGGGAGGCATCATCCCACCTGTCAAATCTTATTATGTTGCCGCTTGAAATGCGATCATCCCTTGACCGAACCGGCGACCAGGCCGGAAACGATCCACTTCTGGCAGAAGATGAAGAAGATGAACACAGGCAGCAACGCCAGCACGGTGATGGTCATGAAGCTCGGCCAATCAGTGGAGAACTGACCGACCGCGTTGTACACCTGCAGAACAATGGTGCGCAGTTCGGACGAGCTGATGAACACGTTGGCGTTCATGAAGTCGTTCCATGTGCCCATGGTTTGGAAAACCACCACGGTGGTGAGGATCGGGCGAATCAACGGCATCACGATGCTCCAGAAGATGCGCAGCGGACCGGCTCCGTCGATACGAGCCGCTTCGATCAATTCGAACGGCAGCGAGCGCATGTAGCCGACGATCAGAAAATAGCAGAAAATAGCGCCGCCGAGGTAGATGACCACTAGGCCTGCGAGGGTGTTGACCAGGTGGCTTTGCGCTTCCATGCGGTACAGCGGAATGAGGGTGGACTGTGCGGGCACCACAAAGGCGACCATCAGCACGGCTCCGACCGCTGCGGTGAAGCGCGATTTGCGTAGTATCATGCCATAGGCTGCAAGCGCGCCGACGATGACCTGAATGGCCACGCCGAAGAAGGTGACGATAAACGTGTTCCACAGGGAACGCAGGATCGGCACGGTTTTGAAGGCGTGAACGTAGTTGTCGAACGTCCATTCCTTGGGCAGCCCCAATGGGTTGGAGTTCATGTCGGGAATGGTTTTGAATGTGTTGATGACGATGTACCACAGTGGCACCGCGCATATGAGTGCGACGGCGATCATGACGACGCTGGTGATGGCCAATCCGATACGCTTGCGCGCGGTGAAATTCATGCCTTTGCCGTTGACGGTTGGCGTAGCGGCGGGCTGTGGATTACTGGTTGCGCTGCTCATCACTGGAACCTCCGGGAAATCAGGTTGGAAATGCCCATTTGCAGGAATACGACGATGCCTGTGGCAATGAAGAAGAGAACTGCGAGAGCGGAGCCGACGCCATATTGGGATTGGCCGATGCCCTGCTGGATGATGGATTGGGTGACGGTGTAGGTGGAGTAGCCTGGACCGCCTTTGGTCATGGTGTATGGCAGGTCGTACACTTTCAAGCCGCCGCTCATGAGCAGAAATGTGGAAGTGACGATGCCTGGCATGAGTTGCGGCAAGGTGATGTGGGCGAATTTCTGCCATGCGTTGGCACCATCCACAGTGGCCTGTTCGTACAGGTCTGCAGGAATGGCCTGCAGAAAGGCCAAATAGAGGGTTGCATGCCAGCCGATTTGCGCCCAGATGGCGATGAAGATCACGCAGAATTTAGCAAGTCCGTTGTTGCTAAGCCACGGAATGGGTCCAAGGCCGAAGACGGAAAGCACAGAGTTGACCACGCCGGTCTTCATGGGAGAGAAGATGTACTTCCAGACCATGCCCATGATGGCGAGGGACGGCACGGAAAAGAAGAAAAACACAGAACGCACGAAATTGCACCCTACGAACTTCTGATTGAGCGCTACCGCTAGCGGAATGGCGATCACAGTGACGCCAATCATCACCGTGATGGCATATAGGAGGGTGAAACCGAGGCCTTGCAGGGTGGAAGGATCGCTGAAGACCTTCTGGTAGTTGCTGAGGCCTACGAAGTGCATATCCATGCTGTAGCCGTTGAAATCGGTGAGCGAGTAGTAGGCAGTTTGCACGAGTGGCACTAAGAACAGCACCACGAAGATGGCGAGGATGGGCAGCAGAAACCAGAATGAGGTGACGTCTTCGAGACGCCCCTGTTGCCGGCGGCGCTTGCTGTAGGCCGCCTCATCAAGCGGCGGAAGCGCCGCGGTAGTTACGTAGGTCATGATTGCCTCTTGATTCGATGTACATTCGATGCAATGCGATCGGTTTCGATTGACGATTTGAAATTGAGATTGAAATTGGGAGTGTGATTGGTGACGTGCGGACGGCTGCGATCAACAGGCGTCTTGTTTTCGAGAAGGCAGCCGTCCGCAATGATCGAATTCGAATGGCCGGGAGTTTTACTGGGCAGAGGCCATCTTGGCGTCGATGTTCTCAGCCCACTGGTCAGCGGTGATGGAACCCTGCACGAGCTGCTGGACTTCCGCGTTGTTGGTGGAGATCAGCACGTCCGGATTGGAGTAGAAGTTGGTCATCAGGAAGTACTTGCCGGTCTTCAGATTGTTCTCGTAGACATCTTTGTATTGTTCGGTCACGTCGGATTCGAACCCATCGACGGTGATCGCGTCACCATTCTTGCTGCGCTGTTCGAGCGACCAGTCAGACACCATGAAGTCAAGGAACTTTTCGGCGGCCTTGAGCTTGTCACCGTCGAGCTTGGAGTAGATGGCGAGGCCGGGAGACGGGGAACCCTGGGCATACTGTTCATGGTTCTTGTCGAGGGCCGGAATCTGAGCGAATCCCCAGTCGAAGCCGGCCTGTTCGAAAGTGGAGAAGTCCCATGCGCCGGTGCAGTACATGGCTACTTGGCCGTTGACGAACTGGGTTTTGGCGTCATCGCCGCTCACACCGACGTTGTCGCGGGATGCGTAGCCCTCGTCATAGACTTTCATCCACGCCTTGACGGCTTCCTTCTCGTTCGCGCCGGGGGTTTGCGGATCCTTGGAAGCGAGGGTGGTCACATCAATGCCCTTGTCGGCAAGAATGGCTCCCGTGAAAGAATCCGGAATACGGTCGGCGCCATCGCCGATGGCTTCAATGTAGGGGCTTACACCGTTATCCTGCAGTTTCTTGCACAGATCAAGGAATTCGTCCCACGTGCTTGGAACAGTGTCGTATCCGACCTGCTTGAGCAGTTCCTTGTTGTAGGCGATGCCCGCAGCCCATGATGAGATGGATTGGCCATACACTTTGCCGTCTCGAGACACGAAGTCCTTGTTGGCCTGGGAAAGTTTTTCGGTATACGACTTGCCTGTCATGTCAAGCACGTAGCCATTATCGATCAGATCATTCTTGTTTTCGGAAGTAATGATGAACACATCCGGCGCTTGGTTACCTACAAGACGGGTCTGCAGAGTCTGGATATATTCGGCGGTCGGCGGCGCATAGCTGAAATCAATGGAGATGTCAGGATTTTCCTTTTCGAATTCCTCGATGAACGGACTCATAGTCTGTTCGTTGTCCCAACTAAGGAAAGTGATTTTGGTTTTGCCCGAATCTGCCGCAGTGCCTCCACCGCAGGCAGCCAATGGAATGAGCATGGCACCGGCCGCTACCGCCGCCACTGTTCTGACGATGTTCTTGACCTTCATGATTTCTCCTTGTCCTCCGAGCTTCAGCGCCCGTATGGTCGCGTTCCCGCAGCCTTCGATGGTTGCAGAAACCACAAATTGAATCGTGTCAATTCGTGATGGAACCAGTTATACACCCCGGATTTGAATCGTGTCAAATCATGTTGTAGACTGACGTCAGAAGTCGACGGAAGGCGGCACAATCGCAACCGACACGCCATGAGAAAGGTAATGGAACGGGGCTAAGATGCCGTCGGCAGAGTGCCACACACTGGGTAAGACACCGCCTGGAGCAGGCACGAAAGGGGCATCCATGGTCACCATGAGCGAAGTCGCCAAAGCGGCGGGAGTCTCCCGAGCCACCGCATCGTACGCGCTGCGCGGCGATCCAAGAATCGCGCCAGACACCGCACAGAAGGTACTTAACGCAGCCAACGAACTCAAGTACACGGCAAACCTTTCCGCACGATCGTTGCGCAGCGGACATAACGGCGTCATCGGCGTGGCCATCTTCGAACTCGACCGACCCTACCCTTCCGAAATGAGCGCAGCGATCTCACGAGAAGCGACCAAACATGGATTGCAGACCATCGTGCAGCAAACATCCATTTCAAAGGACAGCGAAATCGGCATTCTCAAAAAAGTGACAAGCCAACTCTGCGACGGCATGATCTTCAGTCCAAGCAACGTGTCCGATCAAGAGATCCGCATACTCGCCGGAGGCAAGCCGATCGTGCTGCTTGACGCACTGTCGCACTCCCCCATGTTCGACACCATCAACACCCCGTGCGAGACAGGAGCCCAAGCGGCAATCGACCATCTGATCAACGTCGGATGCCGCAACATACTCGTCATCGGCGCGGGCGGACCGTTGGAACAGACTGACGGCACCATCGCAGGCGAACACCAAGACGACGCAACGTACGACGTAACGCAACCCATGTTGGCAAAAACATCGCAAGACGCTTCGGTTTCCGACCGACGCGCGTACGGATGCCTGCAATCCTTCGCCGAACACGGCATGCCGATCACCACGTCGACGTTTTTGCCAATGCCCCGCTGGGACGAGGATGCCGCACGTTCAGTCGGCCGGCAAATCGCCCGTGCGATGCAAGGCGAGGACGCAACGTCTCGCGTGAAACAGCCCGGCATGGCTCCGCGTCCGGTGCCGCACGACGTGGACGGCATATTCTGCATGACCGACACCATCGCGCTTGGCGTGATGCGAGGTCTCGCCGATTGCGGCGTAAACGTGCCGCGTGACGTGAAAGTCATTGGATTCGACGGCATCAGCGAAGGCGAATATTCCATCCCCTCGCTCACCACGATCAGCACGGATCTGGGCGACCTAGCCAAGCAGGCAGTGAGCCAGCTGCTGGACCGCATCAACAATCCCGATTCCGGACGCGAGCCGGAAATCATCACCGCCCGATACCAACTCATCGAACGCGAATCAACCAACACCCCCACCAGCAAGTGACGCTTGCCGTCACATTGCCCAAAACGACGTTATTAGCAATCAAGTTATTAGCAATCAACAAGCATCTTTTTCAACGAAAGAAAAGCGACTTCCGATTATCAGACACAACCGGAAGTCGCTTTTCTTCATCGATGGCAGTGGAATTAACCAATGCATCTCTATATGTTTTGCGACGTAGCGCTGAAACGCTTTCCGCGATTAGTCATGGAGGGTGAGGGTGGTGAAGGACCAGGAGGGGGCGGTGTAGGCGCCGCTGGTCAGGTCGAGCGAGGTTTCGACTGGAACGGTTGGCGAAGCCTTGCCGATTTCACCGGCGTACGGGTCGGTTCCGGCGAGCACGGTGGCGGTTGCCGAAGCGCGGGATTCCGCGGAAACACCAAGCTCGTCAAGCACCTGAGTCACATCCACTTCAGCTTCGGCATCGAGCGCGTTGACGATACGCGCGTAAGTGACTCCCTCGGCATCGTTACGAGCCACAGTGACGGTACGACGAGGCTCTTCCGGCTCTTCAACACCTTGCGCAACAAGCTCTCCATCGATATACAGCTTCATGCTTTCGCCACGATCGGTCACTTCGATGCGCACCTGCCACACGGTTCCGGGGAACACTTCGTCCATGGACCATTCGGTGCCGTCGAGATTGTAGGCGGTGCCGTCGCGCACCACCTTGATTTCGAAGGCACGGCCGAGCGACGTGATGTTGTGGCTCTTGCCGTTGATGTCGCCGTGCACCAGCTGCAGACCCCAACGACCCTGATAATAGGTGATGGTGGCGTTGATGGTGTAGGCGTCGGCGTCGATGTTCAGATTCGTGGCTTTCGGACCGTTGCCCGCGTAATGGCAGTCTTCAAGCTCAATATGGCGACCATCAGCAGTGTCGACGCTGAAGTCGGTGATGTCGGCGTGAGCAGCGCCTTCCAAACGCAAGCCGACCGTCGACGGCAGTTCGCGACGCAGCGTGGTCTTGCCTTCCACTGCAACCGGCCATGCGGTATCGGACGTGGTGGTGGCATACATCTGCTGCACCCAGTAGCTGTACGGCAGGTAGGTACGTTCGTTGTCGAAGTAGATCAGATCAGGATTCCAGCTGTGATGCCCGTTCTTGGCAAACAGCGGCGCATACGAAGACATAACCACTGCATCGCCGTTCAATTCCATGTGACCCATGAACGCCGCTTCAGAAAGACCGTTGATCAGCTGTGTGTTCCACGAGCCATACTCGCCCAAGTACACCTTCGGGCCTTCACGATCCGTGGTGTCGTAGTGGTCGAGATTGTGGAACCACCAGCTGGAAGACTGGTAGGAATGCTCGTCAACAATGGGAATACCGGCTTCACGTGCATACTGCCAACCAGCCTCATAGTCGGGGCCACTCGGAGCCGGACCGACCGTGCCAACCACAACAATATCCGGGTAGGCGGCCTTGACCTCGTCGAAGATCTGCTGGAAGCGGTTCTTGAACACGTCATCGATAAGATCTTCGTTGCCAATGCCCAAATATTCAAGGTTGAACGGTTCCGGATGCCCCATGGCGGCACGCTTGGCACCCCATTCGGTGGTTGCGGCGTCGCCATTGCAGAATTCGACCAAATGCAGCACTTCATCGATGTATGCCGGCATGTCTTTCTGCGCGATCGGCACCGGACCTTGGCTGGTGTTCTGGCAGCTCACGGCAGCGGGCAGCACCGGTAGCGGCTTCGCGCCAATGGTTTCGCACAGGCACAAATACTCGTAGTAGCCGATACGGAACGACTGGTGATATCCCCACAGGTTGAAATTGTGCGGCCGATGCTCAACATCACCGATGGTGCGATCCCAGTGGTACATGTTATCCATGCCAAGACCGTGGGTGATGCAGCCGCCCGGGAAGCGCATGAAGCGCGGCTGCAGGTCGGCGAGCGCCTTGACCAGGTCGGGACGGAAATGCTTGAGCCCGTTGTAGGTGGTGCGTGGTTCGAGGGTAACGAAATCAAGATCAACGGTACCTTCCGTGGTGAAGGTGAGTCGCAAAGCGCCTTCATGTACAACGATGGCATTGCTCTCACCGGAAACCGTCAGCGAAACCTCTTGCTTACGCCAATCGTTGGAATCGACGGTGATATCTTGTTCTGCAATCGCATTTCCATCGTCGTCAATCAGAGCGACGGTGACGGGAAGTGCGGAAGCTTCGCAATTGTTGGAAATACGCATCCATGCGGAGAAATCGTAGGTTTCGCCGGCACGGAAGACCATGCCGTCCCAGCCGATATTTTCAAGCGAAGCCGGCGCCTGTTCGACTTCAACGGACGCATAGTGCGGGTTTTCTTCGGCTACCGGATTGTCGGTGAGCACGTCGAAGGCTGCGAAGGAGCCGGCGGGCACGATTTTGCGCCAGAAGCTGTAGCTGCTCCAGTCGGAGGAGTCGGCGCGATTGTATTCGAATGCGCCGTTCTGTACGAGGTCGGCGTTGAGTCCGCCGTCGCCGGAGTAGCTGATGTCTTCGTAGAAGATGCCCCACAGGTCGGTGCTGATGTTGCGCACACCTGCCTTGTTGAGGGTTGCGATGATGGTGTCGGTCATGGCATTCCTTTTTGTGTTTGGTTGGTGGTTTGTTATTGAGTTTTGTTGGAAATTTGATGATTGATGGCGATTTATAGCGACTGCTGGTTGCCGTCAGCGCGGGTCGAGTGCGAACCAGAGCACGCCATGCGCCGGTATGGTTCCGCGGATGACTCGATCTTCGCCCTCACCTTCGATACGTGCGCCGGTTACATCAGTTTCGCCAGTTGCGTTGGTTTCGTCGTCAAACAGATTGGTAATCGTCCACGGATCGTTGCGTTGGCTTAATCCGACGATGGATTGCAGTTCGATGGTTGCCGGCAGTTCGTAGTCGCGATCGCCGGTCCAGAAGATGGCTGCATAATGTCCGCCCGAATGCGCGGAAGGAGTGCCATCCGCGCATTCGGCCGCATCGGCGGCCCACACCACGAGATCCCCAAGGTAGGAGTTTTCGTCATCCCAACGTTCGAAGATGCGTTCGTACACGGTTTCGTGATTGTTGGTGGATCCTGCGGTGACTTCGCGCAATGCCGGATTGGCGAGCAGTTCAATGGTTTCGCTGGTACTGGTCGGCAGGTCGCCGCCTACCATAAGTGGGCTGCGTCCCATGCACCAGAGGGCAAGCAACGTGCGGCTTTCATCTTCGGTGAGGCGGCTTTGGCGATCAGCGCCACGTTCGGCCCGCAATCCAATATGCCCCAACGGCAGCATGTCGGCGTCAGCCCAATGACCGGTGGTCTGGAACGGCGCCCACCTCGCAAGACGCGGGAATTGCTGGTAGATGTCTTCCCAACGATCCCATAAATCGTCGCTGATACGCCACATTTGCGCGCTGTCTCGCAGAAATTCGGTGTAGCCGGTGCTCACCCAACCGCCCGGCGAGAGCGACAGGCTGATGCTGCGACCGTATTTCGCTTCAGCTTTGGCGATGGCGTTATGGTAGGCGGCGATTTCCGCGCTGTGGAATGGCGTTTGCATGTCGTCGACTTTGAGGAAGTCAAGCCCCCATGAGGCGAACAGGTCGAGCTGTTCGTCATACCAAGCTTGAGCTCCGGAGTGGTTATGGTTCAGCCCATAATTGTCCGGATTCCACTTGCACACGTGGTTAAGGTCCGCCACCTCTTGCGCCGTGTATGGAGTGCCTTTGACCGGCAGATTGTTGTCGACCGCCAAGCGCGGAATGCCTCGCATCATATGTACGCCAAATTTGAGTCCCATGGCGTGGATCTGTTCGGCAAGCGGTGCGAAACCGTGCCCGTCTGCAGCGCTGGGGAATCGTTCAGGGTCGGGCAGTTGACGCCCGTATTCGTCGAGGATCAGCTGCGCATTGGCATTGTAACCGTGTGCGCGGGCGGTCGGGTCGTACCAGTCGATGTCGACGACGATCGTATCCCAGCCGGCGTCTTTCAGGTGTTCCGCCATGAATCGTGCGTTGGCAAGCACTTCGCTTTCAGTGACGGTGGTGCCGTAGGAATCCCAGCTGTTCCAGCCCATTGGCGGTCGCCATGCTTTTGGCAAATCCTCGGTAATCGCCATTGCCTTCTCCTTGTACAACGTTAGAAAAGCGTGTCGTTTACAGTATCTGACGTCATCCTTGACTTACTTGTTCGACTTCATCATCCTGGAAAACTTCAGATATGTACCGTTACATATTTTATAGCATATTTCAGAAATCACAATCATGATAAGATATTGGTGATTCTTTGAAATTTCAACGATTACTAGAAAATCATCATATATAATATCGTTACAGAAAAACTTGGCTGTAAGGAGCGGCGCATGACAAGCGGCAAACCGACGTTGCGAGACGTGGCAAATCAGGCCGGAGTCTCCCCCATGACCGCATCGAACGCACTGCACGGCAAAGCCGGCGTCAAGGAATCGACCCGAGCCAAAGTATTGGCAGCAGCGAAAAAACTCGACTATCGCATCAATCTGACAGCCAGCATGCTCAAATCAGGTCGCAGCAACATTATTCACATCATCGTCAACGAATTCGATTCGCCGTTCTATTCGAAACTGACGCAAGCTTTGAGCCACGAGATCACATCACGCGGACTCACGCCATTCATTGAGCAAACCCAATATTCACCGGACGCGGCCGAACACGCTCTGACCAGCAATCCGTTCTCCGGGCAGCTCTTCGACGGTGAGATTCTGCATGCCACCGGATTAGGCACGAATCTACCGCTCGCCAAACTCAACGGCGGGCGCCCTCTCGTACTGCTCGACGCATGCGAGGAAACGCCAACCGTGGATGCCGTGAATTTCCCCAACGAGGAGGGCGAACGCGCTGCGATGCAGTATCTGATCGCCCAGGGATGCCGGAATATTGCGATTGTCGGGCATACGTTCGTGCCGCGCGCCGAGTTAGCGCATGCGCAGAATGCGTTCGCACTGCGACTTCGGGGGGCGTGCGCGGCGTTGCTGGACGCAGGATTGCCATATGACGAAACCATGGTGTTCGAAGGCGGTTGCTCCGACGACGGCATTACCGCCGGGCACGCGATCGCCGAACGGATTATGGCGGCACGAAGGGCGGACTGCGGAGCCGGCGCGGGTGCCGGAGACCGCGAAACAGGCACGGCCGGAACCGCCGATTTCAACAATGTAAGCGGCGAGATTACGGGCAAATCGATCGAAACGACCGACAAGATTCCCGCAATCGCGTTCGACGGAGTGTGCTGCGCCAATGATTTCGCCGCATTCGGCGTGATTCGCGGCCTCGCCGACTATGGCATCCATGTGCCGCAAGACGTGAAGGTGATCGGATTCGACGGCGTGACTTCTGGAACCTACACCACCCCTTCGCTGAGCACCATCCAAGTGGATCTCGACCAGCTTGCCAAATTCGCGGTCGATATGATCGTCGAACGGATCGAACGCGGCGAAGTGAATGGTAATTCCAGCAATGCCGGAAATTCCAATGATGCAGGCACGGTGCTGCCGCCGAGCCGCGCAACCATCGGATATCAGTTGGTCGAACGTGAATCCACGACCGCGATCATATAGCTATCGTGCGTTCCGCGCCCGATTGCAGCGGAACGCACGATAGCTGGAAAATACGCCATTTTAGCGATTGGTTGGCTCAGCCCCGATCAACCGCGGCGGCGAATCGCGAAGATTCGGGCGGAGGGACGCTTGGACGTGGTTGCGTTCAGACGGACCGTTTCCGGATCCATGCGTTCGATGGTCCACGGCTCGGCATCCGGCGCATGATCCGGTTCGGCAGGATTCGGGAAAACCTGTTCGATGGTTTTGCCGGCTTCCAGCGGCATGTTCACCGAGGGGGTGCCGCCGCGACGCCATACGATGACGTAATCAGGCTTATCTTCCGACTGAGACCGCTGACCATTCTGCTGATCGTTCTGATCGGCATTCCGCTCATTCCAAGCGTCTTCGCCGCGCACGTACCGGTCGCGCGCATCCGCTTCGACATGGCGCAACCCGACGGCGAGCCAATCGCCATCGAAATCGGGAAGTCCCGACGGCCAGAACGGCACCATATGCTGCTGGTCGGCAAGCACGCAACGATGTAAGGCGACGGCATCTCGAACGAGCGAAAGACGCGGTTCAGTCATGCGATCGATGAAACCAGACAGATACAGTCTGCCGAGCACGCCCGTGGCAAGCGTGAAGACGGCCGTCTCATCGTCCATCTCCTGCTGGGCGTAGCCCCAGTTTCCCTGCTGTTCCGGCAGGATCATCATGCCCGCGCCTGCCGCGATGGCCGCATAAATCAGCGGATCGCACTGGTCGGAAGTGGACTGCAGATCCAAGCGAGACAACTGCGCGTAATCGGCGCGCATGGCGCCGGAACCGCAGTTTTCAATCATCACATCCGGATGACGGCGACGCAGATCGTCAAGCCAATCCAAATACGCACGGCAATGCCCAAGCAAGCCGTCGCCAACGGATTCGGCATTCAAATCAGTGCCGACGCCGGGAGTGGTGTTGTAGTCGAACTTGAAGAACACCGCGCCGAAATCGTCGATTAGACGATCAACGGTACGTGTAACATGCTTGCGTGCTTCGGGGGAACGGAAATCAAGCAAATAACGACCCGAATCACACACACGCACGCCATGGCGTTGAAAGAACGCGGAATCCGGCAGCGTGCTTGCCAGCGGCGATTTCACGCCGATCACTTCAGGTTCGAGCCACAGGCCCAAGCCCATGCCGTGCGCACGGATGTTTTCGGCAAGACCACGCAAACCGGTGTCGCCGAAACGGTTGGTGGAGGCCTGCCATTCGCCGACCATGTCCCACCAGCCGCCGTCGGTGCTGTCGTACCAGCCGGCGTCGATGCAGAAAATATCCGCGCCAACGCTTGCCGCGCCTTCGATCAGCGGCAGCTCCTTCTCAATACGAGGATCGCCAAACAGCGTATTCATGTAATCGTTGTAGATCACAAGACCCTGCGTACGCTCGAACTGCTTGATGCGGCCCAGTTCGCGGGCTTTGGCAATGCGTAATGCGCGACGCTGCAACGTCATTTCGGCGACGGCCTGCTGCCAATCGCCTGCGGCAATGGCAAACGACACGGGAACCGACTCGAAATCGTTGCCTTCACCGAGATTGGTGAACCAGCCGTGATCCTGATATTCCGGGCCGAATGCACTGATGTGCAGACCGGGATCATCCTCACCGACCTCCCACTCCCACGGGCCATTGTGCTCGATCTGCCACATTACGGAGAAGTCGCGGGCACGGCGCATAGAACCCTCGACCTGTACGATACCGGCCGGTTCATGCACGCCCGTACTCCATGTGGAAGTGGAGCTCATGGCGAATCTCGAGCTGGACTGGCCTGGATTGATTTTCTGGTTGCGGTTACGCACTTGGGTGTCTCGCAGCGGGCGGACGCGCCAATCGTTTTCCACGGCCCAGGCGGCGTCACCCCAGAAAATATTCGAACGATGGATTTTGCCGCAGTTGACGCGCATGGGAACGGTCAGGTTCAGCGACGACACCGCTTCAATCGGCAGTTGTTTGGCGGACTGCAGACGCGTGTACGTGCGCACCGCGGAAAGATTAGAAAACGCTTCGAACACGGAGGTGACCACCAGGCCCTCATGCGGGTCGGCACAAACCGTTACGGGTGTGGGATTCACAGCAGAGGCAGCCGCATCGCGCCCACTGGCGGTCGGCTCGAATTCGCGGCCTTTCGGCTCAAGATCGGCATACGACGCGAACTGCGTGATCTCCAAACGGAACGGATCGTCGGAACCCTGCCCGGGCTCGGACGCGAGCGCGGAAACGAAGCGTAGCTTGCTGCCGGCGACCGTGGCAATCAATGCGAGACGGTTGTCTTGCGAACCGGTGTTCGCGGCGAGCACTTCCACGATCGGGCGGGGATCCTTTTCCACTACAGGCTTTCCATCGTCGGACAGGCGACCGTCAATGGGGATCATGCCTCGTCCTACAACGTTGCATAGGCGGACGGGAGAATCCCCTGCAATGTCGAACAGCATGGACACCACACCGTTACCCCATTCGAGACGTCCATCCTGACGAGGAAGTAGGGGGTTCAACATGCTGGCTGCCATTGCCATCTCCTTCGCGCTTCGGATACCGCCTGTTTATTAACGTGTATCGTTTGACGTACCTCCACTAGCTTAGGCGGAAAACAGGGCATAGCGTGCATGCGTGTCTACAGGTATTCAGGAAACGTTCAGCAACAGGATTTCGGCAAATGCATTTCGGCAAATGCATTTCGGCAAAGCAAAGGTGCAATCATCGCACGAATCGCATGCGCATTCCGCGAATCGTACGAATATCGCTCGATGCAATCAAACTAATCAAATTGCAGATATTTCACGAATTGGATTGGCATATCCTTGGATTCCGAAACGTTGCTGAATCCAAGAATAACCCCCTTTTTCGGCAGTCCATGCGTAGAGATCCATGTTTTCGAATGGGACAAGTCGAATCCGACAGCGTCGTTCACATCGGAAACCGGATTGCCTTTGGCGTCGACCAGCGCATCCTTGACCTGCTCAAGATCGGCGGCACTCATCACTTCCGCGGGTTTGGTGATGTCGCCGCGATCATTGACTTCGGCGAAAATATCGGTTTCGGCAACAATCATGTTGATCTGACCTGCCGAAACGCGAGCCGTTAACGATGCGGAACCATCTTGCGCGGCATTCTCGCCAATCGCAATGGAGGCATCCGTCCGCACGAGACGCTCGTCTTCAATACCTTGCGTCTTCACAAAATCAGCGCCCAACGCATCAATCTGTTCGGAATATTCCGCCATATCGACACCTTCAAGACTCAGCTTGGCCTCGGGACCTTTGGTCACATACGAGATGACGAAAGCAAGTACCAAGCCGACCACTGCGATAATGATCAGCACATCGGTCAGAAAGTTCTGCTTGAAGTACGGCCACTTGTCTTTCGGCGGCAGCTCGCGGAAGGTTTTGAATTTCGATTGCTTCGCATACACGTTGGTGGATGCGAGCGCTGCGACCGCATCTTGCTGCTCCTGGGTGAGAACTGGCTTCTCTACTGCCATGCCAAACCTTCCCGCGTTGTTTCATCGACGCATTCACGCGTCATCTTCGTGCGCAGCAACATGCGTTGCTTTCTCACTTCCCTATCTTCCGCCTCGTACCTGATAATTTGCGGCTAGCCGCCGGCCGAAAAACGACAAGCGGCTAGCAGGAAGGCTGATTTCAAGCCAATCAGTCCAAGCCCTAATCAGCCCATTTAGACCTTGATCATGGCGTATTGGGAGTCGTAGAGGCGATAGTAGGCGCCACGCTTGGCGAGCAGCTCGGCATGGTTGCCTTGCTCCATGATCTGCCCATGATCGATGTAGCAGATCATGTCCGCGTTCTCGATGGTGGACAGTCGGTGCGCGATGATGAAGCTCGTGCGTCCCTTCAGCAGGTGGTTCAATCCGGCCTGAAGTGCCTCTTCGGTACGCGTATCGATATTCGACGTGGCCTCGTCGAGAATCAGAATACGCGGATCGGCCAGCAGCACGCGGGCAAACGCGATCAACTGGCGCTGACCTGCGGAAAGCGTGGAACCACGCTCCTCCACCACCGTGTCATATCCATTCGGCAAATCCATGATGAACTCGTGCGCATGCACCGCCTTCGCGGCCGCTTCGATCTCGGCATCGGTCGCATCCAACTTGCCGTAGCGAATGTTCTCGCGCACATTGCCGGAGAAAATGAACGTATCCTGCAGCATGACGCCCATCTGCCGACGCAACGATTCCAACGTGACCGAACGCACGTCATGCCCGTCAATCGTCACCGATCCTTCTGCAACGTCGTAAAAACGCGACAGCAGGTTGATGATCGTGGTTTTGCCGGCACCGGTCGGGCCGACCAACGCAACAGTACTGCCTGGTTCAACATGCAGATCGACCAGATTGAGAATATTACGACCGTCAGGCTCGTAACGGAAAACCACATCGTTGAAATCGACGCGACCTTCGATTTGCGGCAGTTCAGTCGCGTCAGGCGCGTTACGAATCTCCGGCTGCACGTCAAGCGTTTCGAAAATACGCTCCAAATATGCGGAACAGGTGATCAGCTGATTGTAGAAATTGCCGATGCTGATAACCGGATTCCAGAAATTGTTCGCATACCCGACGAACGCGATCAGCACGCCGGTGGAAACGTTCACCGCGCCAAAGCCCGTAACTCCCACATAGTAGATGAACGCGATCGTCATGACGGAAATGGTCTGAATGCCCGGCCACATGAGGAACTGGATGTGCACGGCCTTCATCCACGAAGTGCGCACGTCGTTCTGCTGCTCCTGGAAGGTTTTGAACTGTGCAGCCTCCTGGGCGAAGGTCTGCGTGGTTTTCACGCCGGCAATCGACTCGTGGATGAACGCGTTGAGATTGCTCTGCTTGTTCGACAGCACCTGGTACGCGCGACGCTGAAAATGTTGCAACATCAGCACCCACGCGATCAGGAACGGGAAAAGCACCAAGCTGAACAGTGCGAGCCGCCAATCGACCACAAACATGACCACCAAGGTGATCAGGAACGTGAACACGTCGGAAATCACATTGATCAAACCGGAACTCAACGTGTCGGAAAGAGTGTTCACATAATTGACCACGCGAATCAGGATTTTGCCGTGCGGACGCGAATCGAAATAGCTGAACGGCAGCGTTTGAATATGCGTGAAAATATCGCGACGCATATCTTTCAACATGAGCTGACCAACTCGAGTAATTTCAACGGTACGATAGCGCAATCCAAACTCATAAATCACAATAAGCACGGCCATCAATCCCGTTAATTCACCAAGTAAGGTGAGATTTTTCGACGGAATCGCACTATCGATCATGATTTTCGTCAAATATGGCACGACTACCGCAATGCAGCTCATCATTACGACGACGGCGAGAATACGTGCGATACGCGACATATATGGTTTTAAATAGACGCCGATACGCAGAATATCGTGCAGATTAATATGCTCTTCCAGCTCTTCGTCTTCACGGAATGTATTACGTTTTGCCATGGGTTTTCCTCCTTTCTTGCCTTAGCTGCGTCACGCTTCGAAACCTTGCGAACGACCCGCTTGCAAGCCAAGCTGCTTGTAGTAGATCTCCCAATATCGGCCGTGCGCAGCCACGAGTTCGTCATGCGTGCCGCGCTCCACAATGCGGCCGTGTTCGAGCACAAGAATCAGATCGGAATCTTTCACCGATGAAATACGGTGCGCGATGGTGACGATGGTTTTCCGCTCGTCCAGCTCGCGCAGGTGACGTTGGATTTCCGCTTCCGTTTCCATATCGACGGCGCTGGTCGTATCGTCCATGATGAGGATCGACGGATTGTCGGCGAGCGCGCGTGCGAGGCTCAGGCGCTGTTTTTGGCCGCCGGAAAGGCCGACGCCACGCTCTCCGACCACGGTATCGTAGCCTTCCGGCATGCTGCGGATGAAGCCGTCCGCACCGGCGATGGTGGCCATGCGGCGAATGTACTGTTCGTCGTATTCGCGCTGTTCGCCCACACCGAAGCTGATGTTGCCGCCAATGGTGTCGGAGAACAGGAACGTGTCTTGCGCGACGACGCAGACTTGCGAGCGCAGTGTGGCAAGCGGCCAGTCTCGCGCGTCGACGCCGTCGATGAGCACATGGCCTTCGGTGGGGTCGTAGAAGCGGGAGATAAGGTTGACGAGGGTGGATTTGCCCGCGCCCGTTTCGCCGAGAATGCCGAGTTTGGCGCCTGCCGGAACATGGAAGTCCACGTCTTCAAGCACGGGGGTGTTCGGTTCGTCGGGGAAGGCGAAGCTGACATGCTGGAAGTCGATGCTGCCGGCGATGCGGGTCGCATTAGTCGTTACCTGTGTTGCCTGCGCCGCTTGTGTCGCCGACGTTGTAAACGTTGCCTGCGATTGCGAGACGTTGCCAGTTGCATCGCTTGCACCGTTGGCATTGTTGGCGTTGTTCGCATTCGTAGTCGCGGTATTCGCTTTTGCGCCGACTCCCGGCTTTTCCGTGATGTGCGACTGAGAGGTGAGCAGTTTGCGGATTTTGATGCAGGATGCGTTGAAACGCTGCCAGTCGTTGATCAGCCATCCGGATTGGCGCACCGGCCCGTCGATCATCCACAGGTAGGAGTTGAACGCCACGAGATTGCCGAGGGTCATGCGCCCGGTGATGACCAGGAATCCGCCGAATCCAAGCGTGATCAGCTGCAGTGAGAAGCCGAGACCGTCGAGCCATGGCATGTATTTGCGGCTGTTGTAGGCCTGAGCCATGTTGCGTTGCATGTAATCGTCGTTGCGTTCGTCGAATTTTTCGGTTTCGTACGGTTCGCGTACGAACGCTTTGATCACACGGTTGCCTTCGATGTTTTCTTCGACCATCGAATTCATTTCGGCGAGCGAGTTGCGGATGGCGAAGAACAGCGGCCTTGCGTGCGTGGAAAGTCCGCGCGTAAGAATGAAAATGAACGGCGTGACGCATGCGAGCGCGAGCGCGAGACGCCAGTCGATGGTGAACATCATGGCGAGCGCGCCGACGAACATGACCACGCAGTCGAGCACCTGGTAGCTCACCCAGCTCAACACGTGGCGGATGGCGTCGGTGTCGGAGGTCATGCGGCTCATGATGTCGCCGGTGCGCGTGTGGTTGAAATACGTGAAGTCAAGTTCGTGCAGTTTCTCGTATTCGTCGCTGACGAGACGAAATACGGAGTTCTGTCCGAAACGTTCCATCCACATTTGGTAGCCGTAGCGCGAGGTGACGCGCACGATGGTGAACACGATCATCATGATGCACAATCGTGTCAGTTCGTCGACGTGTCCTTGCACGATCACACGGTCCACAATGATGCCTGACAATATCGGAATGATGAGCGCCATGGTGTTGTTGACGCAGAACAGCACTATCGCACCGGCCACTCGCGGCAGGTCAGGTTTGCAGTATGGCAGGATCCATTTGAGGTTGCCTGCTTCTGTATTTCGATTCGGATCGACGTACATACGTGGCGTTCCTTCAGATTGTTTGCTGGGGTATTTGGGTTTTCGTGGGCTGTTGTTGCGTTTGTTCGTTGCTTTTACGGCCATTCGTTGCCGTTACGATTCACGTCCGTCGTTTGTCGAGCGTCCCGTTGCCGCCTCTCTATCGGTCGAAACCCCTGTTCGGATTCGCAAACGCGACTTATTCTATGCGAACCGTTTTTCGACGCAACGTGGGCGATTTCGGCGTGTCGAAATCGCAGTAAAATCAACGCATGCGCCGTTACATAAATTCACTGTGAGCGCAATGAAATATGGATGATTGCGGTAGCGCTTTCCGTATCGAACCGGTACGATATATCGAAGTGCGGCATTCCGACGACGGCAACGACCGCAATCGTATGAAAAATCACGAAAGGACGGCAATGATGGCGGATGAACAGGCGATCATCGCGCAATATGCGGAAAAATATGGTCTTACCGACGAGATGATCAAGCATGCGGAACGTTGGACGGAAACCACCGTCGATCTTGCAGGACTTTCCGAAGCGCGACTTCAAGGCATTCTCGACATGCGTTTCAGTGCAATCGCGGTTGACACCCCGCGTTCCGAACTGTGGCACACACCGGAAAGCATCGACGTAATCGACGATATTCCTTACCTTCCCGACGGCGGCTACGATGCGGAAGCCGGGCAGTGCAGGGGGCATTTGCTCGACCTGTATCTGCCACATGACGCGGTGCTACGTTGCGGGCATACACTGCCGGTGTACATCGATATACATGGCGGCGGTTTCACCTATGGATACAAGGAATTGAACCGCAATTTCAACGTGCATCTGGCCGAAACGGGCTTCGCCGTGTTCTCACTGAATTACCGCCCGGCCCCGCAGACCGATCTGAAGGGTCAGTTGGCGGATGTTCAAGCGGCATTGCGCTGGATCAAGGCACATTTGGCGGATTATCCGGTCGACCCGAACGCCGTGTTCCTCACCGGCGATTCAGCTGGCGGCGCATTGACCATGCTGACGCTGGCGATTGAGAACAACGCCGAGGCTGCGGCCGCATTCGGCATTGACGAGCCTTCCGGCATTGGATTCGCAGGCGCGGCTCCCGTGTGCGGCGCGTACAGTTCCGCATCATTGGAAACCATGGGCAGCAAGTTGACCGTTGGCTACGATCCGAACCGCCGCACCGGCCTCGAACAGATGCTGGGCGTCGAATTCTTCGACGGCATCGAAGCCGCCGACCCGAAGTTCCTCACCGCCGAAGGCCTGGCGTTCAACGTCGACCTGCCGCCACTGTTCATCGTGACCTGTGGCGACGATTTCCTTGAGGCCGATAATCTGGCGCTCGCCACCGCACTGGCACGCAAGGGAGCCGATTTCGAACTGTTCGACCCGAAGCCACGCCGCCACGAGACACTCGGCCATGTATTCGTGATCGGCATGCCATGGCTTGAGGAAAGCGTGGAATGCTTCGAACGTCTGCGCAGATTCTCGTACGAACGCTGCTAACTCACGAACGCCAGCACACAACCGCACAACCACACACAACCACTGCATAATCACAAACATCGCAACGGTCGACCATATGCCAATAAGCGCGGTCGGCCGTTTCTTTTTACACATTCAGAACGGCATCAATCGCAAATCGCATGATCCTGTTCAGAAAAAGAAAGCCGGCGGAAGAAGGGCCGCCGGCTGAGAGAGAAGAGAGAAGAAGGGTTCAGTTATGGGGTTCTTCAGGAACCTCGCCAGCCGTCATAACCGCTGACATGTTCTATATAAGCGCCCAAGTCTTAGAGGAATGATGCGTGTTCCTGTCAATTCGCTGGGAAAAATGTATCGGACATGTAAGCGGAACATACACATTCGTGAATTCCGTCGAATGATTGCAACATTATTTCCGATTTGCCCAATCGCACGTCCATATCACTCACCCACTCTGCAAAATCATCCATTTCACTGGACGATTCTGTATTTTCCACAAAATCATCCAGTAAAATGGACAATTCTGCAAAAATCGCAAAATCATCCATTTCACTGGACGTTTTCGACATATCATGGATAACATCAACATCATTTCAGCAGGGCAGAGGTTCCACATGGTCACCAGTGAGCTTATCAAGCGACCGCAGTACACCGATTGGCTTCAACGGTGGAAAGACCGGGATGTCATCAAGGTAATCACCGGTCTGCGACGTTGCGGAAAATCCATGGTTTTAGAGCTTTTCCGCCGTTCGCTGGTTGCGGAAGGCATTGCAGAAAGCCGTATCATCTCCATTAATTTCGAATCTCTCGACGCACACTATCCAACCGATTACCAGTCTTTATACGATTACATCGTTGAGAGACTGCAGCCGAACTGCACCAACTATGTTTTTCTCGACGAAGTACAGCACGTCGAACATTTCGAAAAAGCTGCGGACGGACTGTACGTGCGTGATGACGTCGATTTGTATATCACCGGATCGAACGCAAATCTGCTTTCCAGCGAATTGGCAACACTCCTCACCGGACGATATGTCGAACTTAAGATGCTGCCACTGTCTTTCTCGGAATACCGAAATGCATTGCAATCAACAGCAAATGACAATGCGCTGTTCGACCGGTATCTCACATATGGAGGACTCCCCTACGTCACGCAGCTCACCGAAGATCGGGACATCGCCGACTATTTGGGAGGCGTGTTCAACACCATTCTTGTAGCGGACATCGCACAGCGGAACCCCCGTATGGATATGCGGGCATTCAACGATGTAGCTGCATTCCTCGCCGACAATGTAGGTAATCTTGCATCACTGAAAAGCATGTCCGGAGGCCTCGCCGCAAGCGGCCGCCGCATTTCTCCCACCACAATCAGCGGGTATATCGAAGAAATGGTTCGTAATTACCTACTTTTCGAAGCAACCAGATACGACCTGCAAGGCAAAGCGTATCTGCATAGCGAATCCAAATATTATTTGGGCGATATGGGATTTCGATTCTGGCTGCTTGGCAAAAGGCAAGGCGACCTCGGACACCGCATCGAAAACGTGATCTACTTGGAATTGCTGCGACGGTACAGCACCGTTTCGGTCGGCAAGCTTCGGGGCGGAGAAATCGATTTCGTCGCATCCGATGCCAACGGCCCGCACTACTATCAGGTTTCGCAAACCGTGCTTGACGAGTCGACACTTGCGCGGGAACTGGCACCATTGCAGACGGTGCGCGACAATCACCCCAAAACGCTGCTCACTCTAGATACCGTCGGGCTCGGCGACTACCAAGGCATTCAACACCGCAACATTCTCGACTGGCTGCTCGAGTAGGACGCACTCTCCCGACTGCACAATTTGCATCCACGGATCACAAGGTACGAAAAATAGCGGGACCAAATAGTTCCTGCATAACGTGCGTCGTGTTCCACCTATGATGGATATATGAAATATTTCGAACACGAAATTCTTGGCATCGATGGCAGCGCAGCGAAATTCGTCGGATATTGCCTTGACAACAGTGAAGAAATCGTTCCCGATCGTGTACGTCCGTCCGTTCTCGTGATTCCGGGCGGCGGTTACGAAATGACGTCCGATCGCGAAGCGGAGCCGATCGCGATGCAGTTCCTCGCGGCCGGTTTCAATGCTTTTGTGTTGCGATATTCGGTAAAACCTTCCGTTTTTCCAGTTGCGCTTTTGGAAGCTGCCGATGCGATGAAGATGATTCGTGAGCATGCCGCTGAATGGCATGTTGATCCGGAGGCGATTGCTGTAATCGGTTTTTCCGCGGGTGGTCATCTGGCTGCGAATCTCGCCACGTCCACCAGCGATGACGTGCTTGAGGCACATGGATATGACCCGGATGCGGTGCGCCCGAACGGTTTGATGCTCGCCTATCCTGTAATTACGTCTGGCACGCTCGCGCATCGCGGCAGTTTCGACTCGCTGCTTGGCGAGCGACGCAACGATCCGGAAGCGCTCGAATCCGTGTCGATCGAACGCCATATTGACACCAAAACACCGCCGGTGTTCGTATGGCACACCGTTCCCGACGAAGTCGTGCCATATGAGAACACACTGATGCTGATCGACGCCTGCAAGAAGGCTGGCGTCAGTGTGGAGGCGCACCTGTTCCCGAACGGCGGTCACGGACTGTCGTTGGGCACTGCGGAAACCGCATGGCAGGGCGTCAACGGCATCGAACCAAGCATGCAGATCTGGACACAACTGGCTGTTGCGTGGATGCGCAGAACGTTCGCACGATAATCGGCACAGCAGGCGTTGCGACATCTAATCCCGTCTGCACAAGTCGCATTTCCCGTCTGCACAACCCACACCCCGCGTCTGCACAACCCACAAAATTGGGTTAAAACCCGAGTTGTGCAGGCACAGAACGCAAGTCGTACAGACAGCACAATGCCCCCGAACTGACCGGAAAGACTGGAAATCGCAAGTTCAGGGGTATAAATGGGCCGATTGCTGTCTGCACAACTCTTGAATCGGCCCGATTTTGCGGGTTGTGCAGACAACAATTCAGCGGGGCTGACGGAAGCGACGATCGCCAATCGGATCGAACGGAGTATGCGGCTCGAGCTGATACCAGTATGCGACGGAAGCGACGTCGTCCTGACGCTCGAAATTGCCGCCCTCCTCAGTACCGATCTGCTGCCATTCCACACGCAAATCATGTTCGAAATAAATCGGATCGGGAATGTGCCAGCGATACAATCCGCGGGTCACCGGCGTATTCACATCCCAATACGCGCTCTCGCGATGCGAGGCGAGACGCTGCGAATAGAATGGGAAACCGACGTACGGCGCACAGAACGTCTGCTCATGCATACGCCCATGCTCGTCGAAATCGGCGAAACTCCACGCGCCACCGAAATAATCCTCGGCACCGGTGCTGCACCACGTGGGATACCGGTCGTCCCCATCGATGTACATCTTGACTTCACCCTCGCCCCACCAGCGGCTTTCCAACGCGGTGAGCGCCAGATACGTGCCGATATATGCGCCACGACCGTGCACGCCGTCGAGCACCACATAGTCGCGGGCCAGTTCGGTGACGCGCTCGCGACGCCACTGCGCATGGAAACGCATGGTGTCTGCCGGAAGCGCGTCATATTCGGTGTAATCGATTTGGTAGAAGAACGCGGGAACGTCTTCATTGTGATCGTTGCGAAGCACGATGCGCGCATGTTCAAACGGCATGGAGAAATAGCAGTTGAAGCCGCGATTAGGCACGACCACCACCGGCATCGAATTGACTCGACAAGCCTGCGCGTGACCGCAGCAGAAGAAGTCGCCGATCGGGCATTGCACAGACGGGGTTTCCTCGCCATCCCAATAGAATTCCAGAATCAGATTGCGAAGCACGTTCGGGCCGGTCGGGGAGGTTCGGTCAGTGACGGTCATCCAAATATGACGGATCACGCCCGGACCGTCCACATCCATCAAAGTGACGCTCTCCCCTGCTTTCACGGTTTGAATGCACGGACTGCCCTTGCGCGACGGGCCAAGCGCACTGGCCGCAGTGGCCGCAGTGCCCTTGCCGCCCGTGGGATTCTCGGCGTTCACACACCGCGTGCGCCCCGGCGCCGCAACCGCAAGCGAGTCAAGCGGATTGCGCGCGGAGAACGCACCCAACGAATCAACCTGCATATCATGATACGAACTTTGCTGCATAGCGCTCCAATCGTTATCTCGAGTCATAAGAAACCCCTTTTCCCGCTACTTTACGGCATCCACAACAGTGCCTCACGGAGATTCGATCCAAACACGTGACAAGATTTTTTGCTACACGGCTTTTTAAACCCCAAGAAAGTGCAGACAGACACGGGGAACGCGCTACAGCGGGCGGGACTCGTAGATCATCTGACGATCGCCGAAGTAGAGGGCGTCACGCCAGGAGGCCTTCTTGCGGACCGCTTCCTGCTGCGGTTCCTTGATCGGTACGAAGAACCAGCGAATAAGGCCAACCACCATGTCTTGCACGGAATGCCAGATGCCGATATACGCGGTCAGCGCCCAGAACGTCACGATCGCATTGAATCCGGCGAACACCGCGTTACCCCAATTATGCGAAAACGTATCGGCATAGAACACCATGCACGAATAAATAATGATCACCCACGGCATCGTCACATACAAGGCCGGAGAAGCGGTACGATTATTGACTTTCGGCGTACGCGCGAACGGAATCTTCGTATTCGTCATGCCCTGCTGAATCGACTTGAGCGTACCGGAAAGATTCACCGTCAACAGCACGATATTGAAACCGTAAATACGGAAAATATCAGAACGCTTATACCCGTTACGCTTCAAATCGCTCGACATGGTGGCAAAATACGGCAACGAAGCGAACACCACCCATGGGCTCAGCAACCGCTGATCGAACGGATACGCCAACAGGAACATCAAGCCGAAGCTCGACCATGCGATGGACGCCATATAGTTCACGCGCAACGCCCACTCGCCCAGCTTCACATCATTGCCCTGCTGATGCCGCGCATGCACAATGCGGAAGAATTTGCCGATGATCAACAGACCACCGTTCGCCCAACGCCGCCGCTGCACCACCAGCGAGCCGAAATCCGGAGGCGTGGCACTATAGCTCAACCGCTCCGGATAATTGACCAAATGCCAGCCGAAATAGCCCAAATCAATACTGGATTCGGTGTCTTCGATTACCGTACGATCCTGAATATACGTTTTCACCGTACGCGTGCCCTCGGTCGAGACCACGCAAATATCGTCAAGCGCGGCCTTGCGGATCACCGCATTCGCACCCACCCAGAACGTGGCATCATAGTACGTCATACCCTGATGCAGCATATGCTGAATGTCAGTGGTGGCGGCCGCAATACGTTCGATTCGCGTCGGCGCTCCACGATACGAGGAATACGGAGTCTGAATCACGGCCACGCGCTCATTGCCCGGCTGTTCCATCTGGTACACCAAACGCAGGCAGTAATCACGCAGCAGCATGGAATTGGCATCCAACGTCAGCACATATTCGGAATTGCGCATCACGAAATCCGGAGATTCGCCCTCACGCACGTCACGCAAAATCACCCCATCGGAAGTTTCCACACGTTTGAGCGAGTGTCCCATCAATCCGATGAAGGAATTCAGATTCATGGCCTTGTTGCCTTCGCGGGAAGTCGATGCGTACAGTTTGCGTTCGAAAGACCATCCTTTTGCGGTGAAGATACGCACCAAACGTTCATACAGTTGCAGAATGCGATTCGCGTCGACATGCTGCTGCAATGTGATCGATTCGTTCAACGCCTGTTCCGTCAAACGCAGGTCGCGTGCAAGACCGCGCAATACCTGATCGCAGAAGAAATCGTCGGTATGATCTTCGACCAGCCATGTGTCGGCCTTATGCTCCAACCATTGCGCGGCCGCACGATAGTCTTCCGCACAGCGTGCGACCACGCTACGCCTTGCGTCCATCTGATCGGCGAACGCCGCAGCGGTTTCGTCGCGCGCTTTTGTGAAACGTTCCGCAGGTGCCGCCAATTCGGCTAATACTTTCGGCATGAGTTCACGGCTTGCTTTGAGAATCGCTCGCGCCTCATCATTTTTAGGATGCGGAGGATCGTCGATTAGGAGTACGACTGCAAGGTCGGGAAATTCCTGCAATGCCGCCGACCAGATTGTTTTTTCGACAACTTTCGGCTGTTCCACATACGATGGGATCAGTACGGTGATGCCTTTGTTGTAGTTATGTGCGAAATGGTCGTCGAGCATCGCCCGAGGCACGCGTTCATGTCGGATGAAGCGATATAGCGCGCCCTGCCGTGTGACCAGATAGACGAGCGCACTGAAAATCAGCGTGGTCACAATCGTCATGTACAGCACGCCTTCAACCACGAAACGTAACGTGAGCGAAGGATTGTTGACGAACAATGACAAAATCATCGTGATCATGTAGATAAGCCATGAAATAACCGTGCAGATGATGGCAACGTAACCGAGCACAACGCGCGTCGGCGAAGGCTTGGCATGCATGATCGCAAGCGGTTGCGTGGAGGTTTCAGCACCCCACTGATGTTTGCGATCACCACCTTCAGCATCCCCTATTCTTGCCACCTCAAACCCCTTTGAATTGCCGGCGCCGCCTCATCGACGCAAAAAATACATCACTGCCTAAAATCTTCGTACCAGCCACATACTACACTCCCTTACCGTTAGCAAGATATAAGAGAGCCAGCGCACGAGAGGAATACCCAATCCCCCGTAAAATCACCCGCCTGCGCACTGAAGCCAAGCGGGGCATAGCCCGCTCGAACACCCGATGCCCCCATCGGCATGGTAGCTTGACGATTCTTGATGAAAGGGAATGATGAAACCCTTGTTTCCGGGAAGGCGATTTTCCTTCCTCCGATTGTTCATAGCGATACTGTGCATCGCGCTCGTCGCGGCCGGCACATGGTCGTGGATCACGTTCACGCGAACGGCGGCTAAGAAATTGCCGGAACCCTGGTTCGGTGGCTATGTGGACGTGACCGCGACACCCTCATACGAGTTTGAATCCAAAGTGGGCAACGTCTACCGGAATGTGTCCCTCGGTTTCATCACCGCCGGCGACGGCTGCCAGCCCAGCTGGGGCGGCTACTACACGCTCGACGAAGCGGCTTCCGCGCTCGATCTCGACAGCCGTATCGCGCAAACCTACAAAACCGACCGCACGGTAACCGTCAGCTTCGGAGGCCAGAACGGTACCGAGCTGGCCGCCGCATGCACTGACATCGACGCGCTTGCCGACGCATACCAGCAGGTGATCGACCGCTATCACATCACCTCGCTCGACTTCGATATCGAAAACAAGAATCTCGACGGCTACAGCGAAACCGCAACCCGGCGAGCGCAAGCCGTGGCAAAACTCATCGCCAATGAAAAAGCGAAAAACAAAGGAAAAGACGATACCAGTCACGATCTGATCATCAGCCTGACGCTTCCAGCTGACGCGAAAGGCCTTACAATGCAAGGAATGCAAACCGTGAATGCGTTTCTGGACGCTGGCGTAACGCTTTCCACCGTGAATCTCATGACCATGGATTTCAACGTGGCATCCACGTCAATCACACAATCCACCCTGATCAAAAGCTCATTGAACGCGGCCCACGCGCAATACAAAACCTTGCTGTACAGTCGCGGCAAACTCTTCAGCGACCATCAGATCTGGGAACTGCTGGGAGCCACCGTGCTCATCGGCCAGAACGACACCAAAAACGAGTATTTCACGCTCGACAATGCGCGCGAAATCAACACGTTCGCACTAGAAACAAGCCTGGGCCACTTAAGCATGTGGTCGCTGAATCGCGACCAGCAATGCGGCGAAAACTATACGAACACAAACACGCTCAAAACATTCTGCAGCGGCATGAAACAGACGGACGGCGAATTCGCCACCACCTTGGGCTCGGGCTTCCGAGGCACACCGGGCACGCTCGTCGATTTCGACAATGCACGTTGGAATTCCTCGCAGCAGGCCTACCCCACATGGGAGCCAGACGTATTGTACAAGCAAGGCGACAAGGTGATCTGGAACGGCGATATCTACGAATCGTTGGGCAACAACGAAAACGAGCAGCCGGACAGCGCCGAGGAAGGCACGAACGCACCGTGGCGCATTATCGGACCGGTGCTGTAGCCGGCGGCAACGCAAGCAAGCACAAGCAGACATAGGCAGGCAGACGTCACTTCTTCAGCAAGAAGCAACGTGAAACAAGGGAACGAAATCAGGCAATCATGACATCGAAGCAATCAAAGCATCAGGCAATCAACAGCAGCCAGCCAAAAGACGGTATCAGAAAACCAGCCAGAATCACCATTCTGGCCATCATCTATGCGTTGTGCATTGCGGCCGCAATCGCATTCCATGCGCAGGAAGGCGTGCAGCAACTTATGGAAGACCCTGCGCGCATCTGCATATGGTCGCTGTGTTTTCTGCTGTGCCTGATCTACCACAAAAAGCGTTCGTCGTATCGCGTTGCCGCCGAACACACCATGCTGCCACCGTTGACCGTCATACTGCTGGTAACCGGCTATTTCCCCAACGTGGCCATGTTCCTGATCATCGTTACCATCATCACGTCGATCATCACCGCACGCAGTCTGAAAATCGGCATTCTTCACGCCGGAACCACACTTGCGCCAATCCCACTGATCAAAATATTATTTGCGAATACTTCTCACGTACTGTCGATTATTATCAGACAGAATTCCGTCAATGCTGCGATTAATCCTTATCAATTTCAGCATTGGTTGCTGCCATTACTGATTATGACTGCTGCAGTGCCGATTATTCGATTGATTTGTGATATTGTAACGTTCTTTTTTGTACAAATTCCGATTCGTAAAGCCATGCACGAGTATTCGCTGTCTCACATTCTTGCCATGGCTTTGGCTGATTTGATGGCGATTGTGTGGATTCCCGAAATTCTGGAGTTCGCCAATATTGGCTCGGATACTGCCACCGTGCTTTCCGTGTTCATGCTGGCACTGATCGCCTGCTCGCTGTTGCTGATGACGGTCGATACGATGAGCCGGCTCGCGCGATCCCGAAGTGCGTTGAAATGCATAGCGAATGTGAGTGACGCGCTGCCGTTGCCGAATCAAGTTCCGGAAGAGACCGTGGTAAGACGCATTAATCGTGGTCTCACCCGCATGCGCTGTTTCATCAGCAATGCAAACAATCTTGATAAAAGAGGGTATTCCTACCGCTATTCCGCGCCTATTTCCACCGGCTCGCGACAGTATTATCTCGCGACGGAACGCAGTATTTGGAATCGTCCGTTCATGTCGACCGACGAGACGATATTGCTCACCTGCGGCGAAATACTTACTGAATCGTTACGCGTGAACAAGGAAGTGACGCTGCTGCGCACCGAATCGGAAACGGATACGCTGACTGGAGCACTCACGTATCGTGCGTTCATCGGGCATTTGAAGAGCCTGCAAACCGAGAATGTGCATAATCTGGTTGCCGTGGTGTATTTCAGCGTGGAGCATTTGCGCACCGTCAACGAACATTATGGACGCAAAATCGGCAATGCCGTGCTGCGATCCGTGGGCATGCGTTTAAGCCAGCTGCTGCCGGAAAACGCCACGCTTTCGCGCGTGAACGGCGCGGAATTCGCCATGATCGTAACCGATGTGACGTCAACCAGTGGTGTGGAGGAGTTGGCCACACGCATGCGCAATCTTGCCGTCATGCCGGTGTATACCGAAGAAGGCGAGGTTTCCGTGGACGTGTCGAGCAGCATTTCGTTCTCGAACGCGACGGACGGGTTCGCCGTGCTGCTTGCCGATGCGAGCGCGCACATCTACGAGTCGGAGAGCTCCAATCTGCCCGTAGTCGACGGCATGACGTCCACGCTCGCCGCGCAGAATGGTTCGGGAGACTATTTCAACGCTTCCGACGTGCTTCGTCATGCGATCGAAGACAATACGATTTCCGTGCTCTACCAGCCGATTTTCGATGTGAATACGAAACGTATCACTTCGCTGGATACGATTGTGCGCGTGCATGACGCGAAGGGCCGTACGCTGGCACCGTATTTCGTAACGGCTGAAGCGCATCGTCTCAACATGAGCGTGCAGCTGACGCTCGACGTGCTGGAAACCTGCGTGAAAGACATGACCGCGTTCCGCAAGGTGGCACCCGAATTGGATATTGTGGACATTTGCATGAATGGTTCGGAATTAGGCGCATCCATCTTCCACGAGCGCTTGGAGCAGTTGACTCATGAGCAGCCACAGCTGCGTTTCGGTCTGCAGTTGGGATCGCATGCCATTCATGTGGCGCATGATGAAGTTGATGATGAGGTTGCCGATCTTGCCGCTTTGTCGAACGTCGAGTTGGGTTTGACCAATGCTGGCACCACGTATTCGGAGGTTGCCGCGTTCGCGCATCTGCCATTGGATTTCGCACGATTCGACAAGACGGTGGTTCGCGATTTCCGTACGCCTCGCGCAAAGCAGATCATGCAGCGCACGCTCGAGATTTCGCGCGATAACGATGCGTTCCATGTGGTGTTCGATGGCGTGGAGTCCCTGGACCAGGTTGAGTTCATCCGTTCCATCGGAGGCACGCTCGCCGAGGGTACGCTGTTGAGCAACGCCATGAGCGCCAACGAGTTCCTCATGCGCCTCGAGACCATGGGCACTTCATTGCCCGAAGCCGCCCCGAGGCAAGCTAAGTAAAGAGGAGTCTCGTTTGTCGCACGATTGCTTCATCTCGTGAAACGCTTAGAGGGAATACGGCAGGATGGAGGCATATATGCTAAATTAATTAGTAAATGTGTTTAGCCAACGATGGCTTCGAGGAGGATTCGAATGGCCACTATCAGAGAGATAGCGAAACGGGTAGGTTTCTCCCAAGCCACTGTTTCGAGGGTTTTGAAGGACGATCCCACCTTTTCGGTGAAGGATTCCACCCGCGAGAAGATTCTAAACGCCAGTCTAGAAATGGGGTACAAGAACGTACCGCAATATCAGCGCATTACCATTCCGCAGGATGTCGCGATTCTCGACAATGTCGTTCCCGACGAGGGTTTGCAGGACGTGTATTTCGACGAGTTGCGCGAAGCGCTCGTCAAACATGCTGAAGAGCAACGCATGAACGTAACCATGCATGAGGACGTGGATTCGCTGATCGCCAATGCCGACAAATACGCCGGATTCATTTCGATCGGCCCATCGCCATTGGGTCGCAAGACGCTGCACCGCCTGCATAGGAAGCTTCCACACGGCGCATTCATCGACATCAATCCTGCGCCGGAATTGTTCGATTCAGTGCAACCCGATTTGGAACAGACCATATTGGATGCAATTGACGCGCTTACGACATCCGGCTGCTCGCGAATCGGTTTCATAGGCGGCTTGGGCAACATTATGGGCGAGCATGAATATCCGGAAGATATTCGTACGTTCGCATTCCGCAATTGGACGCTACGTTTGGACTTGGACGTGCAGGGATTGGTGTATGCGAATGGCCCATTCACTGTGGAAAACGGCCGTTTGCAGGGGCGTCAGTTACTGCAGGATCATGCGGACGATCTGCCCGATGCAGTGATCGTTGCAGCCGACCCGTTGGCGGTTGGCGTGCTACAGGCGTTTGCCACCGAAAATGTGATAGTGCCACAAGATATCAAAGTAATCAGCATCAACAATCAGGAGATCGCGAAATACACATCTCCCGCATTGTCGTCGTACGACATTAGCCAGGACGAACTCGCGAAAGCCGCAGCGCTCATGCTTGCCGAAGCACTGACCGCGAATCGCACGATCAGCCAGCATATGCGAATCTCCACCCGTCTCGTCGCACGCGACAGTTTCACCCCGCAAGACTGAAAACAAAAAACTTGAGATACAGCAAGGACCGGCATCCTGTTACGGAGCCGGTCCTTGCAATTACGTTTCAGCAATCACGCCTCAACGAAGAGGGTGGGCGGCGCACCAGACGTGAGAGACGGACCAAGTGGCGGGGTCGAGCAGAAGCACATCGGCAGCGTAGCCGGGGGCTAGCAGACCGAGCGGCTTCTTGGTGACCGGGTTCGCACGGTCGAAACCGAATGCTTTGGCCGGAGTCAATGTGGCGGCTTCCACTGCGTCGGTGGGCGCGAATCCTAATTCGAGCACCGCACGCTGAACAGCCTTTTCCAATGTCAGCGTGGAACCGGCAATCGCACCATTCGACACGAGCCGAGCGTGACCATCAATCACATCCACATCCAACGCACCCAGCAAATAATGACCATCCGGGCAATCGGTGGCAGCCATGGCATCGGTTACGAATGCCATGCGATGCGGTGCGAAACCGAATCCCAAACGCACCATCGGATCCTGCACATGAAAACCATCATTGATCAGCTCGATAGTGACGCGCGGATCTTCAACGGCAGCCGGAATCGGACCTGGCTTACGATGATGCAAGCCATTCATCGCGTTGAACATGTGCGTCATAATGCCAGCACCCGCATCAAAACCCCTGCAGGCAGTTGCATAATCGGCATCGCAATGCCCTACCGCAGGAACCACTCCGGCCGCTGCAAAACGACGAATCGCATCAATACCGTGAGGCAATTCGGGCGCAATGGTAATCTGCCGCAAACAGCCGTTTGCCGCTTGCAAAAGACGATCAACATATTCGGGAACCGGATCCTTCAAGCATTCCGGATCATGCGCACCTTTGCGAGACAACGCGAGGAACGGACCTTCCAAATGCGCGCCAAGAATGTCAGGGCGAGCATTCATCATGCCACGCACGGTTTGAAGATTGGCGCACATCACATCAAGCGGATTGGTGATCAAACTGAGCACTTGGCGGGTGGTGCCGTGCATCATATGACCTGCGCGAGCCGTGCGTATGCCTTGCACGCCATCATCGAAGGAGCTCCCCCACGAACCGTGCGCATGAATGTCGACGTAACCGGGAGTCATCATGCAGCCTGCAGCGTCGGTTACGGAACCGGTCGAACCGGTCATGGAATTTCCGGAACCAGCCGAACTGACCGAACCGGAATCAGCATCGGCACCAACTGCAGCCTCCGCATCCAAACCGACGCTTGCGCAAGCCGCAGCAAAATCATCGTCCCGATTACCAGTCGCAATAATCGCACTACCATCGGAAACTATCCAATAATGTTCCGCAACACCTCGCGCATCGACTTTGCGCGCATTGTGAATCGCAAACGGGCGGGCCGACTGCGCCAACGCAATGTCCACCTCATTCGCAAAACGCTCCCGAGACTGTTCCATATTCAAACCTTCCGACTCACTTCCAGCCATATTCCTCAATTAGCATCCAATTCTTCCAGTCAGTGGAAGAATTACCCCGCCGACAAGCCCATCAGCGTCCAAAAACCTCCAGTCGGTGGAAAAATCCTCCCGCTAACAGCCACCTCAGAGTCCCAATTCCTCCAGTCACTGGAAGAATCCGGACGGCGAAATACCCTCGTACTGTCCAAAAACTTCCAGTGAGTGGAAGAATCATCCCGATGACAGGCCGAAAAGCGTCCAGAATGTTCCAGCGAATGGAAGAATCCGGACGCTAGCGGACACCGACTGCGGAGCAGCAATCAGATGTGCTGCCAGGCGGGCTTGTGAGCGTAGGCGTAACGGTAATAGTCCTTGTGACGTAGGCGGCTCGCAGCCTCTTCGTCCACAATAATGGTGGCGTGCGGATGCATTTGCAGCGCGGATGCCGGGCAGAACGCACTCACACCGCCCTCCACCGTTTCGGCCACAGCCTCGGCCTTGCCCGATCCGAAGGCAAGCAGCACCAAATGACGGGCTTTGAGAATTGTGCCGATACCCTGCGTGATGCAATGCGTAGGCACCTTGTTGATGTCGTCGTCAAAGAATCGGGCGTTGTCAATGCGCGTCTGCTCAACCAACGTTTTGACGCGTGTGCCGGAAGCAAGCGACGATCCCGGTTCGTTGAAGCCCACATGCCCATCCGTGCCAATGCCCAGAATCTGCACATCTATGCCACCGGCCTCTTCGATTGCCTTATCGTAGGCAGGGCCGGCAGCCGCAATGCGTTCGCCGTCGCTCAGCGGCGCCCCGTCGAGCACGTCACCAGGCACGTGCACCAAATCAGGGTTCAGTCCAAGCGGTTCCACGACAGTGCGGTGAATGGTGGAATGGTACGACTGCGGGTGATCAAGCGGCAATCCCAAGTATTCGTCCAATGCGAAACCGCGCACCTGCGATACGTCAATATGCTCGCTGTGTACAATGCGTGCGAGCGACTGGTATGCGGCGAGCGGACTGGATCCGGTTGCCAGACCCAATACCGCATTCGGCTTGGTTTTGATGAGATCGGCGACTGAACGGCCGTAAATATCGCCCGCTTCGCGCTCGTTTTTCACGATGATGACTTCGGTCATGATGTTCCTTTCATTGAACTTGGATTGACGTTTTCGTTTGCTGATTACTTGAGAATTTGTTTGATGATTTATTTGCTGATTCGCCGCAACTCGTCGGCCGCTTTCCACACGGTTTCCTGAATGCGATGCAGTTCCGATGGTTGACTCGTCACAGCCCATTCCTTCGCATAGGCCTCGCACCAGCATTCGAGATCGCGTGCCAGCGCACAGCAGTCGGAGGACTGCTGATCGTCAACGTCATGCGCATCACGCACGTCATGCGCGCCGGCGAGCGCGAATCCCACTCGATTGAGCAACAGCTGACCTTCCATGGCGATACGCACGGCAGCTGCAATGCTCGGCTTTCCTATATGCGCCATAATTGGCGCAATTTCAACCATGCATTGCTGCAGCTTACGATTGGCTTGCGGAATTCGTTCGATTGTCGTTGCCATATTGCGCATCATGCGATCGCGCGCCTCACGCAAAGTCAATGCGTTTCCCGGATTGGCAAGACGATCGGTCAAGCATGGGATGGTTTGCGCAACTTCGGTATTGCAATTTCCCGTACCATCATCCAATTCGAGATATTCCACAAGCTCACGCCAAGTGAATGCGGCTTGCGCGGAAGCGCTACGGAGCAATGTGACGAACCGTGCGCTGCAATCGTCATATTCGACGCGCGAAATACGCGCGAGCAAATCATTTTCGGCACTATTTTCGTCAGTATCTCCAGCAATATTTTCTGTTGGATTCCACGCATATTGCGCACCGAATATCATGCCAGGCACGGCCATGCGCGGATCGTTGACATGCCCAAAATCGCCCCAATCGGTGACGAGCATGCCTTCCGCACCGCAGTCGCGGCCGTATCGTGCGATGCGTGCAATGTTGTTCCACGCGTCGTCGATGCGAGGGAGCAGCGCATTCCACCCCCATACGGCCGGGCATACGATTTGTTTGGCTCCGGCTTTCGCCACAAGTTGGATTTTCTCGTCGGTCGCTTTCGACTCGTACTGCCAGTTCAGCAGGGTGACGTTGTTTGGCAGGGTTTCGAGAATTTCCGGCATCTCGATGGCGATGTCTCCCCAAAACATGGGCTCATGGCCTTGCTGGGAAAGGTGTTCGCAGAGTTTGCCCACGTATGTTGCGTACAGCGTTGCGACGCCTACGCGTTGAGCTTCCTGCTTCGACTTGCCTTTGCCGAGGTCGAAGGTTTCGTCGGCGCAGATATTGAATCGTTTCGTACGGAAAAGTTGCAGGTACGAGTCGACCAGTTGCGTGGAGAATGCGAAGGCTCGATCGTCGGCGACGTTGAGCGTGTGGTGCCTCATGCGTTCGATGAAGCTGAACGGCCGGTCTGCATCTTCGGGGAATTCGCCAAGTTCGCGCAGTTCCTGCGTGCGCATCGCCACGTATTGGTGGCCGAATGTGGAGACTGACGGCACGAGTTCGATGCCAAGGCTCGCACAATATTGGTCGAATTCGACTATGTCTGCCGGAGTGAGCGGGCTTGAGCCACGCCACGTTTCGCTCATGCCGTCGAATGCGAACGTATGCTCGATGTAGAGCTGCAGCTGGTTGTATTTGTAGAGGCAGAGTTTGTCGGCCCACTGTTTGAGCCATGCGAGCGTTGGCACGCGTCCACGCGTCGCATCCAAGTAATATCCCCTGATCTGATATGCGGGAGCATCTTCGACCTGCAGCACTGGTAGCACGACACCGTTTTGCCGTATGAGCTGACGCAGGGTCTGCACACCGTTGCGCACACCCTCGAAATCGCGAGCGGTAATCGCAATGCCGTTAGTATCGACAGTCAGCGTGTATGCACCGGGAATGCCATCTTCTTCCGCTGCGCCCGAATCCGCAATATGCAAACTGATGAATCCAGGCCACATGTCGCCAGTCGCAACATCCCAATCAAACCCTGTCACGGAATGTATGTCGGCAACAAGCTGACGTGCAAGCAGATAATCGCCATCGCCAATTGCAATGGATTCGTTCACACGGTCCGCGTAAGGCAGCAATACCGTACCTTCGCCGACCGTTATACTGCTTGGTTCGGGAATGATCGCCCATTCGCGGGTGTTCTCGCTTGTCATCGATTTGCCTTTCAGCTTGCTAATTCGCCGTTTTACGCGGATTATCGTGCGATTACCTGCGACTTGTTTCACGTCGCTTATATTGTTTGGTTTCCCAGCTACGCTCGTTTTGCTGCGAGCGCGGCACCGATTGCACCGATTGGTTTATCGACCGCTGCGATTCTGATTTTCGATGCGATGTCGAGTGTGTTCAGGAATCGGCAACCTTCTGCCCTGCGGCTCAGTTCGGCTTGAATGACTTCGATGAGATCATTGCCGGTTTTCGCCATGCCTCCGCCGATGATGATACGTTGCGGATCATAGGCTTGGGCGGCGATTTGGATGACATCCCCCATGCCGTGCGCCACTTTGCCAAGCACGTCGTTGGCACGCTTGTCTCCTTGCCGCGCTTTGCGGATGAGGTCAGGCATTGGCGGGTTGGCGGAGGGCCAGAGTTTTGCCACGGCTCCGCCGGATGCCACGGTTTCCAAGCACCCGCGCTGCCCGCATGGGCATTCGAAACCGTTCGGGTCGACGGGCAGGTGTCCGATTTCGCCGATGAATCCGCTGTACCCGTGTTCGGCTTGCCCGTCGCGTACAAGCCCTGCGGCGAGGCCGGTGCCGAAGTTGAGGAACACCACGGTTGCGTTGCCGTCTACGTGTTCCACGAATTCCGCGGCTCCGACCGCAGCCGCGTTCACATCGTTTTCCACGTAAACCGGAGCGTGCATAATTTCACTGACGCGTTCGCCGAGTTCCAAGGTTTCGATGCCGAGATTGACAACATTGCGCACTTGCCCGGTTGCGCAGTTCACCTGTCCCGGAATGCCGATGCCGATGGGCAACGGTTCGTTGGAAAGTATGCGGGCGACACGCACGATATCGGATACAACATTGTTTTCACCGGAGTGCGATGGCATACGGTAAACGTCGACGACGCGGTCCATCGCGTCGAGCAGTACGCCTTCGATTTTCGTTCCGCCGATGTCGATGCCGACGCATCCTTGCGGACGATTATTGCGATGCAGTCTTGCGTTCATTGCATGTACCTGCCTGGAATAGGATAAGTGCCCGGATTGCGGTTGTTCCGTTGCTCCGGGCACCCGTGCGCAGCGTTTACGCCACGCACGGAGTTGGATGGATACCTGTCAGCCCTTGACCGCGCCTGCCGCAAGACCTGCCTGCCAGTAACGCTGCAGACCGAGGAAGAGCACAATCACCGGCAGCACGCCGAGCAGTGCACCCATCATCAGCGATCCGCGATCGTTGAAGGTGGCGAGCGATACCATGCCATACAGGCCGAGTGTGACCGGCTTGAGGGTATCGGAGGAAACCATCATCAACGGCAGCAGGAAGTTGTTCCACGTTCCCACGAAGAGGAACAGGAAAATGGTCACCATGGCCGGAGCGAGCAGGCGGAGCACGATGGTGAAGAAGATTCTCACTTCACCGGCACCGTCGATGCGGGCCGCTTCCAACAGTTCGTTCGGCACGGAGGTTTGCGCGTATACGCGCCCCAGGAAGAAGCCGAATGGCGAAACACAGCACGGGATGATGATCGCTAGCATGGTGTTGGTCAGGTGCAGTGCGTGGAAGATGGAGTACTGCGGAATGGTGAGCAGTGCGACCGGCATCAGCATGCATCCCATGACCACGCCGATGGCGATGCCCTTGCCTCGGAAGTTGAATTTCGCGGTAGCGTAGCCGGCCATCACCGAAATGATTGTGCCGATCAGTGCGGAAACTCCGGAGTAGATCAGGGAATTCAGCACCCAACGCCAGAACTGGCCACGGGTCCACCCCATGAGCTTCGAATAGTTGGTAGCGACGGCGTCAGGAATCTGGTCAAGTCCGACGGCAAACCACAATCCGTTGCTGCTAGCCAGCTGCGATGGTGTTTTGGTGGATGCGATGATGGCCCAGTAGATCGGGAACAGGAAGTAGATCAACGCTACGACGAGCACGATCACGGTAATGGTTTTGACGATCGGTGACGGGCGCATGGAACGCGGCAGATCATGCTCAGCCGCCTCACGCTGCCTTTCCATCATGCGTTCCGCTTTTCTGTAAGCGCGTTCGTCTTTTCTTGTTTTAACTGCGATGCTCATTGCTCGTTCACTTTCCTCTCGACCAGTGCGTAGATCATAGCGAGAATGCCTGCGATCAGTGCCATAACGATGGCGACTGCCGATGCAGGTCCGTCGCCGCCTGGGGTCAGGGTGCCTTGGGATGTGTTCATGGCCATCATCATTGGCGTATAGGTTTTGGAGATGCCCGGATCAGCGGTCTGCATGATCTGCGGTTCGTTGAACAGCTGGATTGTGCCGACGATGGACAGCAACATGGACAGCAGTGCCGCGGAACGCACGTTCGGCAGTTTAATGCGCGTGGCGATCTGCCATCCGCTTGCGCCATCAATGCGTGCGGCTTCGTACAGTTCGTGCGGAATCGCCTGCAGTGCGGCCAAGAAAATCAGCATGTTGTAGCCGGTGAACGTCCATGTGGTGATGTTTGCCATGGAAGCGAGCACAACGTTCTTGCTGAAGAAATCAACGTTTATTCCGATGGCCGCAAGACCTTTGACGATCGGCGAAATCTGACCGTTATACAGGTACACCCAAATGATGGATGCGACCACACCTGGAATGGCGTACGGCAGGAAGTAGCCGAGACGGAAACCCGTGATGTGCTTGACCACGAACGAATCAATGACCATCGCCAAAGCCAACGCGATGATGATCATCAGCGGAACCTGAATGAGGGTGTAGATCAGCACCCTGCCCACACCGGACCAGAAATTGCCGGACGTAAGCACGTACTCGAAATTCTGGAATCCTACGAATTTATTCACCAATTCGCCGCCGCCGTACGCGCCGCCGCCCTCGGTGACCTGACGGAAGAAGCTGGAATAGATGGCATAGAAAATCGGGATGATGAATACGATGGCGAACAGTATGCCGAATGGCGCCATGAACGCCCATCCTGTTCGATTCTCGCGGCGTTGCGCATCAGTGCACTTTGGTTTCGCCGCATGCGTTGTTGCAGTCATGATGTACCTATCTTTCGCATCGGATGCCATTCATCGTTAATGGCATCTTTCACAGTTCGAATCGCCGTATCCAAATCGTCATCACGGGAGAGGAGTGCCGGTTTCAGCCGCTCCGTCGAATCAGCTAGATCGATTCATAGGAAATATTCACGGGGAGGAATATTTGTGAGAAATGTTATGGACAACGGTGCGAAGCCGTGTGTTGCGTTGGCTTCACACCGTCGTTGGAGGGGTTATGGAATCAAAGCGGGTGATCTCCGACTCCATACGTCGATCACTTCGCTATAGGCAGACCGTAGTTCTTAAGGGTGTCGATGGAGGTCTGCTGTGCCACAGGGAACACATCCGCCACCTTGCCGGAACCATCGGTTGCCTTGTCGGCGGCTTCCTTCATGGCCGAGGCGACTGCGGAGTAGCCCGGCATGTAGTTGAATGCGACCATGTTGTCGTTGGCAGTAGCGAATTCCTTCATGACATCCTGACCGCCGTAGAATTCGCTCCAGGATTCAGGGGTCTTTGCGGTTTCGGTATTGGCGGCCACGATCAGACCCTGGGACGTCAGATCCTCAACCTGAGTGTTGAACCAGTCGAGGAATTCCATGGCTTCGGCCTTGTGCTCGCAGCCCTTGAGCACTGCGACGCCGGAACCACCGTCAGGGCCGGTGCTGGTGCCATTGCCGAACCAGTCGCCGATCTGGGTGACGCGCCAGTCACCCTTGCCGGTGTCTCCTGCGGAGTCCTTGAATAGCGGAGCCTCCCAAGCGGCGCCGATGTTGCCGATCAGCGTGCCATCCTGCAGGGATGCATCGAACGACGGCACCCAACGCGGGTTAGTCAGCGTGGCCTTGTTGTCTATCAGTTCCTGGAAGGTTTCGGCAAAGGCCTTCGAACCGCTGCCGTTGGTGTTGACCACCCAAGCGTTGTTCTTGACGGTGTACCACGGGTCGGAGGCGTTGGACAGACCGGCGAAAATGTTGCCAGCCTCATCGGCTTCGTAATCCATGATGTACTTGCCGGATGCAGCCGCGGTCTTTGCCGCTGAGATCAGCTCGTCTTTGGTCTTGGGAACCTTGATGCCCAGTTCGTCGAAGGCCTTCTGGTTGTAGAAGTACACAAGCGGGCCGGTGTCTTGCGGCAGGCCGTAGGTCTTGCCGTCAACCTGCATCATGGAATATGGGCCTTCGGCGAAGTCGCTTTTGTACTTCGCGGCCTCTTCGGTCACGTCTTCGAGCAAGCCCTTGGTGAACACCTCAGGCACTTCGGCGTAGCCGACCTGTGCAAGATCCGGAGCGTTGCCGGCCTTGACGTCGGTTTCCAGCTTCTTGATCATGTCTTGTGCGGCACCATCGAACTTGGTGGCCTTGACCTGAATGTTCGGATGATCCTTGTTCCACTTGGCAACAATGTCTTTGACCAAGGTCATACCTTCGGAATCCGGAAGACGGTGCATGTAGGTGAGGTTGACGACCTCTCCGGAATCCCCGCCGGAGCTGGCAGTGTCGGAACCGCATCCTGCAAGACCCATGCACAGGTCCGCGAAAGAAGCTGCGCAAACCATCAAACGCTGAGTGTGGGATCGCATATCTCTCTCCTTCGTGAGATTATTCCGGCACCTCATCGCGCCGGATAATCACAGCATATATACGCAATTCCTTTTTGTCAAGTTTCCTTACATTTAAATCAGAAGCAAGCTACAAACAATGCCAAAGCATTGCAATTTAGCCAAACATAGAGTATTCACAAAAGACAGAAATGCTTATATTTGCATCACACAACAGTTTTCAGTAATGCTTATTGACAATAAATACACAACGAAGCATCCTTGCATCGCGGCAAACTACAATATGTATCAGCCCCACACGGGAAAGCGAGAACACCGTGAGCGGCACCAGCCAGTGTTCTCCAATTCACATTTGACGGACATCGACTTCCCCATTAAGAGACGCCACTCCGGGAGATAGACACGCCCCTGACATTGACTTCATGTTCACACTCAACCAGGGTAAGGTCGAGCGTGAACATGAAGTCAGCTTGAGTCATTAGAGCTGAATCACGACTCCCTCCCAACGAGCAAGCTCGCCACGAGCGATCGACCTCACGCCATGCGCAACATCATAAGTGCTGAGCAGTATTTGCGATTCCGCGACGCCATCGCCGAGCAGCTCCGCCACTTCTCCCGGCAGGCCGGCGGATTTATCGGTGAGGTTGACGACAACGAGAATCGTATCGTCGCCGCCGGTGCGAGTGAAGGCATATACCTGCTCGTCATCGGCAGCAAGCAGATTCCACTCGCCCGTCGCGACGGTCGCGTTATTGTGGCGCATGGCGATGAGCTTCTTGTAGAAGCCGTACACGGAATCCGGATCGTCGAACTCCTCGGCGGCGTTGATCTCCACGTGATTCGGATTCACGCCGATCCACGGCTCCGTCGCCGCGTCCGCCGGGGTGAAGCCGGCATACCTGGAAGCGTCCCACTGCATCGGCGTGCGCGAATTGTCCCGTCCGATGAGTGCGAGGGCCGCCATCATCGATTCTGCGGACTGGCATTTTGCTTCTTCCACGCGCTGGCGGTAGCCGTTGATGGATTCCAGATCGCGATACTGCTCGAGCGTGGTGAAGTGTGCGTTGGTCATGCCCAGCTCTTCGCCCTCGTAAATGTACGGGGTGCCGCGGTGCATGTGCAGCAGCATGCCGAACGCCTTGGCGCTCAGCTCGCGCGACTCGCGATCAGCGTCATTGCCCCAACGGGAGACGACACGCGGCTGATCATGGTTGCAGAAGAACAGGCTGGCCCAGCCGGCGTTCCTCACGGCCTCCTGCTGTCTGCTCATTCTATCTTGAAGTTTTTTAGGAACAAAAGCGCGTGTATCCCATTTTGATTCGGGGGATTGATCGACACTGACGTGGTCGAACAGGAACAGCATGTCGAGTTCCTTGTGGGCCGGATTGGTAATAAACTCGTTGCGTTCCGGAGTGATGCCCGGCGCTTCGCCGACGTTCATGTAGCCCTCACGGCCCTCGAACACCTCACGGCGCATTTCGGCGAGGAATTCATCGAGCCGCGGACCATCGGAACAGAACGGGCTCGCGTTCGTATATCCCTCTTCGCCTATCTCTCCTTCGGATAATTCCGAGTCGACCTCTCCAGGCAGCCGTCCGTGGCTATCGAGATGTTTCGAGATCAAGGTGATCACGTCCATGCGGAAGCCGTCGATGCCGCGATCCATCCACCAGTTCATCATCTTGTAGACGGCCTTGCGCACCTCCGGATTCTCCCAATTCAGATCCGGCTGCTTCCTGGAGAACTGGTGGAGGTAGTATTCGCCACGCTTCGGATCGTACTGCCAGGCGGAACCGCCGAAATAGGAACCCCACCGGTTCGGCTCGGCACCCGGAGTGCCCGGCTCATGGCCCGGCTTGGCTGGACGCCACCAATACCAGTCGGCATGCGGATCGTCCTTGTCTCGGGAGGCCTGGAACCAGGCATGCTCGTCGGACGTGTGGTTGACCACCAGATCCATCACGATCTTCAGACCGCGCTTGTGCGCTTCGGCAAGCAGCTCGTCCATGTCCTCCAACGTGCCGAACAGCGGGTCGATGTCCTGGTAGTCGGAGATGTCGTAGCCGTTGTCGTCCTGCGGGGACCTGTAGACCGGGGACAGCCACAGCACGTCCACGCCGAGGTCGGCCAAATAATCGAGACGGCTGGTGATGCCCTTCAGGTCGCCGATGCCGTCGCCGTTCGTGTCTTGGAAGGAACGCGGGTAGATCTGGTAGACCACCGCGTTGGCCCACCACGGGTTCGGGGTCGCGCCGTTGGAACGCACGGCGTCGGGAAGGACGGAACGATTGAAATCAGTCATATCTTGTTTCCTTATTAAATCAAGTTCTTCATCAACGCGATGCTATGGATCCACGTTGCCTATATACGGGATGAATCAATGTTGCTTTTTCCTTTCCCTTTAGAGTTCCATCCATGAGCCGGACAAGCATGCTCATGCCCAGTTGACACAACTCTGCTGGCATTAAGGGAAATTCATCTATCCTCAGACGCTTGCCTATGGAATCTGTATATGTTCCCGCTGAAATCAGCGAAAGATCTTGAGGAATCTTCATTCCACGCTGTCGCGTCGCAGCAACAAGATTATTAAGGAACAATGGGCCGCCTTGAGTCACAATTGCTGTGTTCTCACTCGAGATGAACCTCTCAAGTAGGTTTTCGGCAGCATCGAAATCATCCTCGTCGGTAAACTCTTCATCTATATGAATCTTATATCGCGCAGCAGCATCATGCATTGATGCCCTGAGTCGAATGAGGTAATTTGCACCTCCATTTCGTTCGTAATCAATCTCCTTCCCCCCTGCAAACAGAATTCTGCTGTGCCCATTACGACAAAGCGTTTGCATGATCATTTCACCCATTTCAATAAAATCGGTATCAATGCATGGCACATTTATTTCATTCATAGGATGTCCAATAGAAATGACCGGAATACTTGAAAGCTGAGCTAATTCAATTCGGGGATCATTCATAGTCACATCCATAAGAGCGACACCATCCACCATCCCAGTGTCGATGATGGAGCGAAGCTGTTCATCTCCTGTTTCCTCAGTCAACAGCAACGTTTCATAGCCAAGTTGTCTGGCCGCTTTGAGGAAATTTAGAAAATAAGCACAATAATTGGTATAGCTGGTGGAATCATGGACAGGCGAACTCAGCGCGACGAAATGAGTCTCACCACTCAACGGAGCTGGACCACCGTTTTTCGCCAAGTAACCAAGTTCCCGCGCAGCTTGCAATACTCTCCGACGGGTATTTGCCCCTATGGGACGTTTCCCTGTCATCACATAGGAAACCGTGCTTATGGAAACTCCTGCGAGAGCCGCCACGTCCTTGATTCCAGCCATTGTTATCCTTATTCGTTCACAGTAAAGCCTTGGCTCTTTCCTTGCTCAACGAGCTTGTCCTGCCAAGCCTTCACACCTTCCTTCATTGTGGTCTGTCCCGTGTAAGCCGCCCCGACAGTGTCGGTGAAAACGCTTCGCGCATAAACGTCATAGGGCAGAAATTCGAACTTAGATGTGACACGCTTCGCAGCCTCGGCGAATTCAGCATTGAACTTCTCACCGCCAAAATAATCCACCGTGTCTCCATCGGAGTTCACCATAGTAGTCTGGCTAAGGAATTTATCGTTAGACATGGTCTTCAAATCAGCAGGAAAACCACCTTGGTCCACACGGGACATGATGGCATCAGAATTAGTGCTGGCAAATTCCATAAACTTGTACGCAGCATCCGCATTCTTGGATGACGACATCAGGGCAAGGGAGGAGCCGCCGTACTCAGAACTTACCTTCTCGCCGACGTTCCACGTTGGCATTTGAGCAATTCGCCACTTTCCAGCACCCTCCGAAGCATTGTTTAAAAACATGCCGGGAGCCCATGCAGCAGATATCACGCTCGCAAATTCTCCGGAACCAACTGAACGATACCAATCATCAGAACTATCTTTTGTCTTCGTTTCGATTAGTCCTTCATCAATCATCTTTTGCCAGAAGTCACAGAATTTCTGCACTCCTTTATCAGTAGTGAGTTTGACGGTAACCTTGGTGCCGTCTTTAGATGTGGAATATGGGTGTCCACCTGCTTGCCAGACCATTGCATTGAAGAATCCGGCGTTCCCTGGATCATTAGTAATATATGAACCAATCTGCTTAATCTTCTTTGCATCTTGATAGAACTCATCCCAAGTACTTGGCGGCTCAGAAATGCCAGCTTTGTCAAATACCTCTTTGTCATAGTAAAAAGCCATTGGTCCAGAGTCGACTGGCATACCATACATACCGCCATTGAAATTCACTGCATTCCAAGTACCTGGGGTGTAGAAATCCTTATATTTGGCAGTCCCATAGTCATTCAGATTTTTAAGAGAGCCCTTAATTACATACTCAGGAATCGCATAATATTCAATCATGGCTATATCCGGAATTCCACTGCCAGCTTCCAAAGCATTATTCAGAGCTTTGTATTCATTTTTACCACTACCGGCATTGGTAAATTTGATGACAATGTTAGGGTTTTTCTTCATGAAAACCTTAGCATTAGCTTTAAGATTGTTATCCCAAGCCCAAACATTAACAACCGTCTTACCGCTCCCATCGGGAGTTTCCGACTGAGTTGTTCCACACGCTGCCAATGGAACAACCATCGCCGCAGCACCGCAGAGAGCAATTATTTTTCCTAACGAGAACCTCATTGTTTCCCTTCTTTCTATTGAGCAGCAATGGCATGATCCTTGCTTTTGGCGCCCTTGCTTGTAGTCTGCATCTTAAAACCGAAGGATTATGACTGACAAATAATTTCGATGATTTCGACGATTTCAATAATCAAGGCACTCACCAGAACAGGCACGCGCGATTGTATCGTGTGAGGGCCAACACAATTGATGATCCATTGTCTAAAGAACGAGAAAGTCACATTAGCGAATATAGTGCTGTCCCAAGGAATGTGCCGCGTCTAAAAGCACATACATCGTCATATGATCGGACACTTCGACGCTTTACTAAGAAGTCAACACAGACCGGAAAAACCTATAACGTAAATCAACAGCGATGTCGCCAATAACAGCTCTGCTATATATTTCTATCAACAAATTGCCTGGAATATGTGCCAAATTGCAACCCCGGCGGTTCAGCTATCATGCGCTGAACCATCAACTTCGTAGGCCCTCACACGATACAATCGCGCGTGCCTGTTCTGGTGAGTGCCTTGATTATTGAAATCGTCGAAATCATCGAAATTATTTGTCAGTCATAATCCTTCGGTTTTAAGATGCAGACTACAAGCAAGGGCGCCAAAAGCAAGGATCATGCCACTGCCGTTCAATAGAAAGAAAGGAAAAAGAATACCATCGGGTGTCCTCGAAGGCATGAACCGTGCCGCCCGATCATCGAAATCTGAATTTCTTCAGCCCAACGATCGGGGTGCGATTCATCAAGGCTCCACCGTGGAGTGAAAGTACAGGCGCGAAAGGGATGCTTTCCCATCCACACCTGTTTCACACTCGGAAATCTTTGCGCGGCAATCAAAAACAATCAAAAAATGTCTCGAAGGAGAGAATGATGTCAGCAACGGAAGTTGTTGCCAATATGCCACTGCATTCGGCAACCGTGCGTGTCAATAAACACAAGGCG
>NZ_JBBMFR010000012.1:0-38716 GCF_040095915.1 Bifidobacterium hominis
TGAGGATCCCCGGTGGAGCTTGGCTCCCGGGGATCTTTTCGTATCCGTGGGGTTACGGGCCTTCCCGGCGGGAGGATCGTTCTGGCCACTGAAAGTTCCAGTACGCCGACAGATCTCAGGAATGTTAAGGGACCTTCTTGCGCTTATCCGATGGTTGAATAGACTGAAGAACTATGCATTATTTCGTACCCAAACGCTGTGTCGAATCGAACAAAATCATGTATCACGACAAAGCAACAGCTCAGCAGGCCGCTGACCAAAGTTGGCGTGAACGTGGCACCGAACTTTGGGTATATCGGTGCGAATTCTGCGGAACCTGGCATCTCACGCATCGCGATCCACAATCCAGCTATACGTACGTTCCATTTAATCAGCAGATTAAACCGCATTCCCGCAAAAAAGGCTACAAACCACGTCGTAAGTAGCCGTACCGTCCTAATCTTTCCACCGACTGGAGGTTTATGGACGTTTAGAGGTCTGTAGGCGGGGGTTTCTTCCAGCGACTGGAGGAATCACCCCGCTCGCATGCTTCCTAGCGTCCCGATTTTTCCAGTGAGTGGGATTTTGGGACTCCCAGAGACTGTGAGCGGGGTGATTGTTCCACTGACTGGAAGTTTTGCTCGGGCGGAGCGCATGGGGGCAGTTCGTCGAAGCCGTAGTTTCGTTAGCGCTCGAGGCGGAAGCCTTGGTGCTTGGCGTTTGGAGCTACGGCCTTGCTGGTCACACCGGAATCGACCGCATTCGACGCAATCTGATCGCTGAACGTATCAACCGGGCGCTCGGTATTGCGCAAATCGTAATACCGATGCACTTCCTCGTCGAAATCCTGCAAACCAGCAAGTAACGTCTCATTGCTCGACGGATACTCATTCTCAAAGAACTGCATGGAACGCGGCATACGCGGCTTGAGTGCAGGATCCTGATCGGGCTTGCCGATCGCAAGTCCCAGCACAGGGTACGTGTATTCCGGAAGATTCAGCAGATCAATCAAAGCCGGAACATCGTTAAGCAGCGAGCCGAGAATCACGCAACCAAGACCGAGCGAATAAGCGGCAGTCTCCATCGCATGAAGCGCCAAAACTGCGTCATTCTGCGCCTGAGTGTAACGATAGCTGCCATTCAACGTAAACTCGTCGGAAGCGGTCTCAACGCCCTTGGAAGCTGCGATGGCCGCATTGCGATGTTCGTCAAGCACAAACACGTACAGCAGCGGCGCGGTCGCAATATATGGTTGCCCGCCGATTTCAGCAAGACGCTTCTTTGCGGCCGGATCGGTAATGCGGATTGCCGACCAGTCGTTTAGGAATTGGCTGCTTGCGGCATGCTGAGCCACGGTTTCGAGTGTTTCGACGATATCGTCGCTCAGTGGCTTCGGCTTGAATTTACGGATTGAACGACGCTCCAGTAGAGTGTCAACGGTTGCATTATGCAGAATATTGCTCATGTTGCCTATTTTTATCCTATCCGCGTAATTGCGCAAGCAATTTCGCCCACAAGCGCACCTCTTTCCAATCGCAGTTTCAGTGGATTTCGCGTGCTTGCCGTGAGTGTCGGCGGTTGACCAGCGCTTGCGATCCGTGGTCGAAAAGCTGCGATACCAGTGCACCGAAACCAGCGGAAACTACGCCGAATACGAGATTCAGCGCCAGTTCCTTGCGTTTGTCGGTGGTGCCGTCCGGTAATACGGCTTTGTGGCCAACCGACTTGTGCCATGCCAGTTCGAACAGTTTGCCGAACACGAGTCCGGCCAGCGCGGGGGCGGCCGCCTTGAATATCTTGTCGCAAAGATCGTCGGGATCGTTGATTCGCTGTTCGCGCAAGGCGTTCACCTTCTCGTCGACGTTGTGCAGTGACGCTACGATGCGGTCTGCGTTGGATTCCAAGTCAGGCATTTCACTCATGGTTTCCAGTGTAGACCGTGCAGTCGGATTTCGGTTGGATTTCGCTGGATCGTGCGTGCGTTGCGAAGCGCTTAAGACACATGGTGAAAGATTGCTGGTGAAACGCTTTCCGTCGGTTAGAGTAGGAGTATGACAGATATTCAAGTTGGAAGCGAGGATGCTTCTTCAATCGTGCCCGGCCGCCTGGTGCTGTTGCGTCATGGCCAGACTGTGTGGAGCGAATCGGGCCAGCATACTGGCCGAACCAATATTCCGTTGACCGATACCGGTTGCGAGCAGGCCCGTGCGGCGGGCGAGCGTCTTCGTGAGGCGTTTCCAAAAGGGTTTGATCCGGACTGCATGTTCGCAAGCCCTCTGCGCCGCGCCCAGCAGACCGCGCAACTGGCCGGTTATGGCGATTTCAAAGTGCTTGACGAGATTGCGGAATGGGATTACGGCCGTGCCGAAGGGCGTACACGCCAGGAGGTGAGCGAGGCCGGCGGCTTCCAATGGGATGTATGGCGTGACGGTCCGCGTTCCCTCCCCGAATCATTGGAGGGCGACTGGGTTGAGACGTTGCCAAGCGGCGAGCAGGTTCCGGTGCACAATGGCCCTGGCGAGACGGTTGAGGAGGCTGCCGCACGCACCTGCGATGCGATCGACGTGGTGATGCCGCTGCTCAATGCCGGTCATGACGTGCTGTTGGTGGCACACGCGCATGTGTTGCGCATTCTCACCTCGCAGTGGCTGGGCGTCGATCCGCATTTCGCGCGTTTGCTGCGTCTCGACACCGCACATTATTGCGTGCTGAGCCAATATAAGGGAGACAACGTTATCGAGCATTGGAATTGCTAGGCATGCTGCGCTGGACTGAACGTCGGTAACGGGAAGGTTTTCGCATTTCACCAACATTTGGACCGTTTTTTGGGCTGATATTTGGCTGCGTCGCCTGAAGACACCTGGCTTACGGCACCTGAAGCTGACTGTTGCGAACGTCGGTAGTTTGGCATTGTTTACAAACTGCCGACGTTTTTTGTTGCCGCAATTTGTCAAGTTTGCGATCTACTGCGTTTTTTGCCGTGCGAAATGGAGGGTGTGTCGCAAACGGTTTCATAAAGATAGTGTGATGAAAACCCTTGAAAATAAAGGATTTTGAGAAAAACTTGCGATTGTAGAATCGCCCTAAAAAAGGCTTTTTCTGCTTACGTTTGCAAAAATGGGGGAAATGCGGCACAATAGTGCATGTCAGGAATCGTGAGGAAGCGATTTCACAGGATGTTTTCCAGCGGGGTGCTGGGAAACAGGAATGGAAGAGAAAGGTTCGCTGATGAATCGTACTATCAAGGCAGCAGTTGGAATGGTCGCCATTGCGGCGATGTCCGTAGGCACGTTGGGCGCTTGCGGATCGAGCTCCAGCTCCAGCTCCAACGATGGCAAGGGCAAGGTCTATTACCTGAACTTCAAGCCGGAATCCAACGACGAATGGCAGAAGCTGGCCAAGGATTACACCAAGGAAACCGGTGTCGAGGTCAAGGTCCGGACCGCTGCTTCCGGCACCTACGAGCAGACCCTGAAGTCCGAGATCGCCAAGTCCGAAGCCCCGACCCTGTTCCAGGTCAACGGTCCGGTCGGCTATCAGAACTGGAAGTCCTACACTGATGACATGACGGACACTGAGCCGTACAAGCAGCTCATCAACAAGGACGTCGCCCTCAAGGATGGGGACAAGGTCGTTGGCGTTCCGTACGCTATGGAAACCTATGGCCTGATTTACAACAAGGATCTGCTGGCCAAGTACATCGCTACCGATGGCGCCAAGATCAAGGACGTCAAGGATATCGACAATTTCGATACCTTGAAGGCCGTGGCTGATGACATCCAGGCCAAGAAGGACCAGCTCGGAGTCAAGGGCGCATTCACTTCCGCTGGTTTCGATTCCAGCTCCGATTGGCGTTTTAAGACCCATCTGGCCAACCTGCCGCTGTACTACGAGTTCAAGGATGATAACGTCACCAAGCAGCCGGAGACTGTCAAGGGTACCTATCTGCCGGAGTATAAGAACATCTTCGACCTGTACCTGAAGGATTCCACCACCGAGCCGACCCAGCTGAGCTCCAAGACCGGTGATGACGCCACCTCCGAGTTCTCCCTCGGTGAGGCCGTGTTCTATCAGAACGGCACTTGGGCATGGACCGATCTGCAGAAGAACGGCATGAAGGCCGAGTCCATCGGCATGATCCCGATCTATACCGGTGCCAAGGGCGAGGAGAATCAGGGTCTGGCCACTGGCTCCGAAAACTACTGGTGCATTAACTCCAAGGCTTCCGATGCTGACAAGAAGGCCACCAAGGACTTCCTGAAGTGGGTTGTCACCAGCAAGACCGGCATCGATTCCCTGTCCAGCGCCATGGGCTTCACCACTCCGTTCAAGTCCTTCAGCGATGTCAAGTCCGACAATCCGCTGGTGCAGGCCGCTGTTGAAGATCAGAACTCTGACAAGACCGCAGTCTCTTGGAACTTCACCATGATGCCGTCCGAAGAGTGGAAGAACAAGCTTGGTTCCGCCCTCCTTGAGTACGCTCAGGGCACCGGAGATTGGAATGCTGTCAAGACCGCATTCGTGGACGGTTGGAAGACCGAATACGACGCGGCTCACTGATCGCATCGAAAAACCAATCAAAATCGCGCATGACGAATCGGTCCGCGCATCGCGTAGCGCGGACCGCTGGAAATACCATCAGCGCGCGATCAATCGAATAACTTCATAACTGAATAATTGAATAAACGACGAGCTGCAATCAGGAGTCTTCTTTCCTCTCCTGATTGCAGCTCCTTTTTTGTGCGCGGCGATGTATGGCTGTAGGACACGCCGTGTGTTGGAGGATTGCATTGCATTAATGAAAGCGCTATCATTTTAATTACAGACAGAGAAGAAATCAATATAGGATTGTTTTTATCTGTAGTTTGAAGAAATGTAACCGCTATCATTTTGCGACGATGCGAACGAAAGTGAAAAACAATGATGCAACAAGGAATTGATACTACCGATCCGGCGTTGTGGTGGAAGCAGGCCGTGGTGTACCAAGTGTATCCGCGTTCCTTCAAGGATTCCCGCGGTTCGGGCTTGGGCAGCATTGCAGGCGTCACCGAGAAGATCGACTACCTCGCCGAACTCGGTGTGGACGCCATCTGGCTGAGCCCGTTCTACCCGTCCCAGCTCGCCGACGGCGGCTACGACGTGGACGACTACCGCAATGTCGACCCGAAGCTCGGCACCATGGACGACTTCGACGAGCTCGCCAAGGCCGCCCACGAGCGAAACATCAAGGTCGTGGTCGACATTGTGCCGAACCACAGCTCCAACCTGCACGAATGGTTCAAGGCCGCCCTTGCCGCCGCCCCAGGCTCCCCGGAGCGCGACCGCTACATCTTCCGCGACGGCAAGGGGCCGAACGGCGACCAGCCGCCGACTGACTGGATCGCAAGCTTCGGTGGTCCTGCGTGGACGCGCGTGCCCGACGGCCAGTGGTACCTGCACATGTTCACCAAGGAGCAGCCCGACTGGAACTGGAAGAACCCCGAGGTGCGTGCCGACTTCATCAAGACGCTGCGTTTCTGGCTCGACCATGGTGCGGACGGCTTCCGCGTGGACGTGGCGCACGGCCTCGCCAAGGACCTCGACCGCGACAATCTTGAAAGCTATAAGGTCTGCGAGCATCTGCTTCCCTCGGATGGGTCACACCCGTTGTATGACCGTGATGAGGTGCACGACATCTACCGCGAGTGGCGCAAGGTGTTCAACGAGTACAATCCGCCGGCATTCGCTGTGGCCGAAGCGTGGGTCAATCCGGATCGCCAGCATCTGTACGCATCGACCGAAGAGCTCGGGCAGGTGTTCAACTTCGAGTTCGCCAAAAAGGATTGGGTCCGCGATGACATGCATCTGGCCATCGAGGAAGGCTTGGAAAGCGCGGAACGTTCCGGTTCCTCGGCAACCTGGGTGATGAGCAACCACGACGTGCCCCGCCACGCTAGCCGTTATGGATTGCCGCAGGTTCCAGCCTTGTCGCACCATCAGTTGGCCAAGGATTGGCTGCTGCGCGACGGCACCACCTATGAGGAGAACCGCGAACTGGGCGCCAAGCGCGCTCGTGCCGCGATTCTTATGGAACTTGCCTTGCCTGGATCCACCTACATCTACCAGGGAGAAGAACTGGGATTGCCGGAAGTCGCGGATATTCCCTGGGATGAGCTAGAGGATCCCACCGCGTTCAACAGCGTGCGCGGGCAAATCGAAAAAGGCCGTGACGGCTGCCGTGTGCCGCTGCCTTGGGTCGCTGCCGATGCGCCGAAGCTCGATAATCCCGATGACGAATTCGGCCATGGTGGCTCTTTCGGTTTCTCTCCTGCGGGCGCCGAGCATGATCCGCACCTTCCACAGCCGAAGTGGTACAAGGATTTCGCCGTCGACGTGGAGGACGCCGACCCGGATTCCATGCTGAACCTGTATCGCAAGGCGCTGTCGTTGAGGCATAACCTGATGCCGCAGGACACCGTGCTGCAGTGGCTGGACGAGGACCGCCCCTCCGATATGCGTGACGGCGCGGATGGGCAGCGTGGTGGAGTCATTGCCTACCGTCGTTCCAATGGCTGGGCGAACATCACCAATTTCAGCGAACGTCCAGCCGAACTGCCGCAAGGCGAAGTCATCCTCGTATCGGGCGAACTCACTGCGGACGGGCGTTTGCCGCAGGACACCACCGCTTGGCTCCAGCTATAACGCGGCGACCAGAGGCGCTACCAATACCAGCACACGTAAGAATAACAACAAATCCAACGAAGGAGATAAGCAATGAAGCAGGGAGTCATCACCAGAACGTGCGCGGTCGCCGCGGCGTTGGCCATGGGCGTATCGTTGGCGGCTTGCGGCGGCGGCAGCAGCGCCGATTCCGACAAGGGCCATGTGTATTTCATGAACAACAAGGCGGAAGTCGTGGACCAATACAAGCAGCTCGCCGAAATGTATACCGAAAAACCGGTGTGCAGGTGGACGTGCAGACCGGTGCGTCCAACACATACGATGCGACCATGAGCTCGGAACTGGCCAAATCCAACGCGCCGACCATGTTCAACATCTCCGGTTTCGACCAGTTCGCAAAATATCAGAAGTATTGCGAGCCATTGCAGGACACCGAAGTGTACAAACTGCTCACCGATGACGGCAAGGACTACTCCTACACCATTGATGGCGATTCGTTCACGCTGCCATACGCGGCTGAATGGTACGGCATCATCTACAACAAGAAGATCATCAACGATTACGCCAGCAAGAATTACGCGGTAATCAAGAGCGCCGACGACATCAAGGATTACAAGACGCTCAAGGCCGTGGCCGAGTCCATCAACGAGCACAAGGACGATCTCGGCGTTGACGGCGCGTTCGCGACGCCAGGTCTGGATGCCTCCGACACATACCGTTTCGCCGCGCATATGGGGCGCATCCCGCTGTACTACGAATACAAGGATATGAACACCACGTTCTCCAAGACCATCAAGGGCACCTACTTGGATAACTACAAGGATCTGTTCGATCTCGAGCTGGAGACCAGCCCGACCGATCCGAGCCTGGTCAGCTCGAAGACGTACGACGACGTCACTTCCGAATTCGCGCTTGGCCAAGTGGCGTTCTACCCGAACGGCGTCTGGGCTTACACGCAGATCAAGGGTAACGAGGTGGCGGATGACGATCTTGGCATGCTGCCGTATTACATGGGCATCAAGGGTGAGGAAGAGACCGGTCCTGCGGGCGTGTATGACGCCAGCTGGGCGGTAAACAAGAACGCTTCCGACAAAGACAAGCAGGCCACGCTCGACTTCATCAAGTGGATGGTCACCGATGACGAGGCCAAGAAGATCCTCTCCCAGGATATGGGCTTCTCAGTGCCGTTCACCACATTCGATGGCGATGAGTTCCAGCCGGATAATCCGCTGACTAAGATCGCTCGCTCCTACGCTGCCGACGGCAAGACCGAGGTACGCAGCTTCACCGTTCCGGATCAGCAGTGGCAGGACGACGTCGCTGCGGCGCTTATCGAATACGCGCAGGGCACCGGCGATTGGAGCAAGGTGAAGAGCGCCTACGTCGACGGCTGGGCCACCGAATGGAACAACAACGAGGAATCGTTGGGATCCGTTCCTCAAGCGCAGAAATTCGATCAGCAGGGGTGAGATCGCACCGCTGATTGAAGCCCTGCAAGGCTTGCGATGAAAAGAGCGGCCTGTGTGCATGATTTGGTTCATGCATACAGGCCGCTTTCGTGTTTTGGCGGCTTTACGTTTTTCCGCTGCCTCTCGATTTATTCAGCTGCCGTCGATTTATGACGCCGATTTATTCCGACGTCGCCGTCCCGCTGTCAATGCGGCTTGTAGTGTTGCGCAACACCAGCAAAGGATCCTGCAGTTCATGCGGATGTTCAAGAGGTTCGTTACGTAGGAGCTGCAGCACCTTTCTACCGGCTATGCGCCCTAGCTCGATTGGCTCCTGACGGATGGTGGAAAGGTCTGCGGCCTGCGCGATTTCGGCGTCGTCAAAGCCGAGCACCGAAATGTCTTCCGGCACATTCAGCTGCTGTTTGCGTAGTTCCTTGACCAGTGCGATGGCGACCTGGTCGGTTTCCACGCAGACGGCGGTGGGGCGTTCCGGAAGTGACAGCAGTTTCGCGGTCAGTTGTGAGGCGAGGTCGGATTTGCTCAGCGGCGCATCGTGCGCGTCGGCCGTGAGCAGGCTGAACATGATTCCATCGGTGGCGTTGGCCTGTGCGGCATCCGCGAACGCCTGGGTGCGTTGGCTGGTGTTGTAAATCATGTCGGCCGGAATGTAGTCGCTGCAGAACGCGATATTGGTATGCCCTAAGGAACGCAGCAGTCGTACGGCCATGGTCATCGCACTGTAGTTGTCGATGCTGATGGAGGCGTCGAAATAGCCTGATTCCGCAGGGACATTGACGCCTACCGTTGGCAGGTCGATGGCTTGGAGCTGCTCCCGCATGGCGGGCATGAGCTGGAATGAGGAGATGATGATGGCGTCCGAGTTGCGGCTTTTTGGCAGCTGGGAGAAGAACCGGTCCAGTTCGCTGCGGTCGGTGATGAAGGCCGGTGTGACGTCATAGCCGAACGGCGCGAGCTCCTCGTAGACTCCTTGGAGCACTCCGGAATTGAACCACTCGTTGAGTTTGCCCGAAACCAAGAGGATGACACGCATGGTTTTTCCGGATGCCAGGGCGGAAGCGCTTTTGGATAGCGTGAAATTGAGCTGATCCGCTGCCTGCCGAACTTTGTTGCGGGTTGCTTCTGTGACGTTGGTCGCGCCACGGAGTGCTCGGGAAACGGTGGCTTGCGACACTCCTGCCAATTGGGCCACGTTGGCGATGGTCGGTTTGGCCATGTGTCTCCTTCGATGAAAATGATTAACGCTTCCATGATACTAAAAGCCCTGATTTGCGACGAAAACACGCTGTAGATTGGTGAATTTGTACAACAGAAATGAAAGCGCTATCATTTACAATAGTCGAAAAACGAATATAAAGATTCGATTACAAGATAGCGTAAAGCAACGGTAGCCTGTAAGCGCTGTCACGAAGTGGTGAAGTTCAACATGGCAGCAAAAAACAGACGCTATGCGAACGGTGCTCGTTCGGAACGTTTAGCGATGCAGATGAGCCGTAGTGGAACGTACGATCAGCTGTGCCGGGAACGTTTTGAACGGCTGCTCCAGCGGGCGTCCCTCAATCAGGTCGAGCGTCATGCGGGCCGCTTCCTGCGCCATTTCGATGGGCTTCTGGCGCACGGTGGTCAGTCCGAGATCACGTGCGTAGATGCTATCGTCGTAACCGATGATGGAAACGTCGTTCGGCACGGTGAATCCATTGCGTTCCAGCTGGAACAGCAGCGGCACGGCGATGCCGTCTTCCTGGCAGGCGATCGCGGTCGGCATGTGGTCGAGGCTGAGCAGCTGCGTCACGACTTTGCTGATGTTGTTCTTGCTCTCGTCGGTAACGAGCACGCGCGGCGTGACGCCGTTCTCTTTGCAGCGGGCCATGAACGATTCGAAACGCCCCTGTACGCTGAAGTGGAGCGTTACGTCGCGATTGGTGCGAATGTAGGCGATGTCGCGGTGGCCGAGAGCCATGAGATGGCGTGCGGCAAGCTCGGATCCCTGCTTGTCGTCGATGCGCACGGCCGCGCTGAAGCCGCGCTCTTCCGGCAGGCTCGAGTTGATGCCGATGATCGGCACATTGACGGACCTGAGCTGCTCGATCTCATTGGCGTCGATGTCGAAGGAAATGACGATCACCGCGTCGACATTGCGGCGCACCGGCAGCATGTCGAAGAATTCGCGGCGCTCCTCGGTGCTCGACATCTGGTAGATGGAGATGTCGTAGCCTTCATCATGGAATATCTCGTTGAGTCCTTCGATGATGGATGAGCTGAACCACAGGTTGAGCCTTCCGGAAACCAGTACTGCAATGCGTAGCGCGCGGCCGGTTTTCAACGCGGCTGCGGAGCGTGAGATGGAGAAGTTCAGCTCGTCGGCTGCTTTCATCACCTTGTCTCGGGTGGCTTTCGACACGAGGTCGGGGCGTGTGAACGAACGCGAAACCGTCGAGATGGACACGTGCGCAAGCTGCGCTACATCTTGAATACTGCTTTTCATTTTTTCCCTTGTAACTGCGTACGTTCCAGCATACTGTATTGCAACACGTTTGCAATACATGCATTACAAACGTTTTCATCATAGCAGGAAAAGTGTAAAAGTGTTTGATATGACAACAATTTTAGAGGGTCACAAAATATGACAACGTTGGTAAAATCACGTCTTGAGACATGCGAAAATGACAACGTTTGACATCTTGTGTCATGCCGTTTATCATGACGAATGTAAGCACCGGAAAGGTGGAGAACAGAGCAGTGATCCGCTGATTCGGTTAAAAATGCAAGATTCCGCACCGCGTTGACGCGGTGCGGAATGGAGAAGGAAGAAAGCAGGCAGGCTATGATCAGCATGGCTGGCAAGGCGATACGCAAATGGTGGGCGCTGTTCGCGCTACCGACGTTCGCCGCATTCATTATTGGATTTGTCGTTCCATTCATCATGGGCGTCTATCTGAGCTTTTGCAAGTTCACTACGGTTACCGACGCCGAGTTTGTAGGGCTTAAGAACTACACCCGTGCACTGCAGGATAAGGAATTCCTGCATGCGCTGGGCTTCTCTACGTTGCTGACTATCGTTACCACGATTGTGATCAACGTGGTCGCGTTCTCCATCGCGTACATGCTTACCAAGGCGATCAAGGGATCGAACATTTTCCGTTCGGTGTTCTTCATGCCGAACCTGATTGGTGGCATCATTCTGGGCTACATTTGGATGCTGCTGCTCAACGGCATTCTCGCGCACTGGGCGCGCTCGCTGACCTATAGCGCAACGTACGGCTTCTGGGGTCTGGTCGTGCTGGTGTGCTGGCAGCAGATCGGCTACATGATGATCATCTACATCGCCGGCATGCAGTCGCTGCCGACCGACGTGCTCGAAGCGGCTTCCGTGGATGGCGCAAATGGCACGCAGACCATGTTCAAGATCATCATTCCGCTGATGATGCCGTCAATCACCGTGTGCTCGTTCCTGTGCGTTACCAACGGCTTCAAGCTCTATGACCAGAACCTCGCATTGACGAACGGCGCTCCGTCGAACATGTCTGAAGGCCTGGCGATGAACATCACCCGCACCTTCTATGGACGCGTCGGCTGGGAAGGCGTTGGACAGGCCAAGGCAGTGCTGTTCTTCGTGCTTGTCGCGATTGTTGCGCTGATTCAGAATAAGCTGACGACTTCCAAGGAGGTGGAAGCATGATTTCCGGAGAAAAGGTCAAGCACGGCGGATTGTGGACCGTACTGTTTTCCTTGGTGTCGCTGGCATGGGTTTTCCCGATCGTGCTGGTGATCATCAACTCCTTCAAGCAGAAGGCGTACATTTCGCGTAACGCGTTCTCCATTCCGACCGGCAAGGCGTTCGTTGGATTGGAAAACTATACCCGTGGCATTGAAACCACGGATTTCTTCGCCAGCTTCGGCTGGACCCTGCTGATCACGGTCGGTTCGGTGATTTTGATCCTGGTGTGCACCTCGATGTGCGCATGGTGGATCGTGCGTGTGAACAATTGGGCTGCGAAGCTGCTGTACACGTTGTTCCTGTTCAACATGATCGTGCCGTTCCAGATGGTGATGTTCACGCTTTCGAAGCTTGCCGACATGCTGAAGCTCAATACTCCGTGGGGCTTGTGCATTGTGTATTTGGGATTCGGTGCAGGCCTGGCCGTGTTCATCTTCACCGGTGTGATCAAGGGCATTCCGCAGTCGTTGGAAGAGTCCGCGATGATTGATGGCGCTTCCGTGCCCCGCATTTTCTTCCAGATTGTGGTGCCGATCATGAAGCCGTCGATCGTGTCTGTTGCGATTCTGCAGGCGATGTGGATTTGGAACGACTACCTGCTGCCGTACCTGACGCTCGACTTGGGCAAGTACAAGACCATTTCCGTGGCCATCCAGTACCTCAAGGGCGGTTACGGTTCCGTTGATATGGGTGCCATGATGGCCTGCCTGGTGATGGCCATCATCCCGATCATCGTCTTCTACCTCATCTGCCAGAAGCACATCGTCAAGGGTGTAATGGCTGGTGCAGTCAAGGGATGATCGAAGATCATCCCTTGTGGGACAGCGCAGTGCGCTGTCCCAAGGCTCCAGCCTGAGCGAGGCCGACAGGCCTCGCGAAGGTAGCATTGAGCCCGGCCGAAGGCCGGTCCTTAATTGCAGGTCCGAAGGCGGAGCCGTCAAGGATGATTCTTCGATCAGCCACGGAAAAACGCCGCTGCCTCGCAAAAAAGAGTCCGAACGAGAGAAATCTCGCTCGGACTCTTTCATATCCGAATCAGAAAACTACTTCATATATTTGCGGAACACGTGCTCGAAAATTGGCACGTGAATCATAATCATGGTGCCGTAGCCCAAAACGAGTAGCAGGAACAGGCCTTGCGGCATGTAAAACCAGCTGCCGACCAAAAGCGCGATGTAAATCGCGTCGATGGCGGCCATGCCGAGCGTGTGCCCGATATTGCTCACGCCGAATACGAAGGCGTTGCCGAGCGTGCGCCAGAACGAGTTCTCGAAGCGTGACTGCAATGCCCAGATCCATTCGAATCCGATGACCCATACGATGCTCAACGCGAATTTCGGAATCAGCAGCGGCGTGATCTGCAGCACGATCCATGAGTACACGCTGATCGCCCCTGCAATGCCGAAAATCAGCCAATAGCCGGTTGCTTTTACGAAGTTTGACCGGAATGCGGCGAAATAATTGCGGGTGACGGTGCCTTCGCCTGCGAGCGAGCGTCGTGCCGCATCGTGGCCGGCGGTCAAGGCTGCGCCGATGGTGACGATCGGAATGCTGGTGACCAACATGAGAATGTTGATCCAAATTGCGTCGACGGCGTCGCTGAGGCCGCGCATAAAGCCAGAGTCGGGTGATAGGAATTTCATGCGCACTAGTCTACTCGGCGGTGCGGCAATCGTTTTCATATATAAAACCGTTTACCGCATACTATTTCTTGTGAAAACTCTTGTTATTGTTGTCATTAAACAGAGGATTAAACAGGGCGTCGAACAGAGATAAAGAAAAGTCCCGTCAAATATTTCGTTTGACGGGACTTTTCTGGTGTTGTGTGAGGAAATTTTACTTTCGGGGAATCATCATCGGAGAAAGCTTACTTTTCACCGTTCATGATGGCGGAAAGCGACTTCACGCGCGGCAGGTCGAACACTTCGTCGGTGTGCACCACCTTGTGGTCGGGGTCTGCCAGCGGCACACGCCAGTTGCAGTATTCGCTGGACGTGCCCGGCTGGTTTTGCGCGCGGGTTTCGCCGACGCCGTCCACCAGCGCCGCCTGCAGAAGCACGGATGGTGAGTGGAGCAGCATTTTGTGCATCGCTTCGACGATTTCCTGAATATGATTGTCGACGTCCGCTGCGATTTCCGGCGTGATCAGTTCGCTTTCGACCAGTCGGTCAAGCATGGCCTGGCGCTCCGCGGTTGCGGATGCCTGGAATTCTTCGACCGGGCCGGTGAGCAGGTGCAGTTTCTCACGCAGTTTGACGTGTTCGAACTGCAGGTAGCCGGCGGTTGGCGGCATATCGTGCGTGGTTACGGAAGCCAGCGCGTACTTGCGGTAGTCGGCCGGGTCGGCGTACGGGTCGCCGGCGTTGGGGGAGTCGTCCACGCGGGCGAACCATTCCACCATGCAACCGAGCAGGCCGTGCTCGGCGAGCACATTGCGCACGTAATCGGGCACGGTGCCGAGATCTTCGCCCACCACCAGGCCGTTCACGCGGGAGGCTTCGATCGTGAGGATCGCGATCATCGCCTCATGGTTGTAGGTGACGTACGCGCCGCCGCGTGCACCTTCGCCCTGCGGAATCCACCACAGGCGGAACAGGCCGAGCACATGGTCGATGCGCACCGCGCCCGCGTGCGAAAACATGTTGTGCACCATTTCGCGGTACACACCGTAACCGGTTTTGGCGAGATAATTCGGATTGAACGGCGGTTGTCCCCAATCCTGGCCCTGCTGGTTGTAGAAGTCCGGCGGGCAGCCCACGGTGACGCTGCCGACGGCGAAACGTTCCGGATTCCACCACACGTCGGCGCCCAGCGAATGCACGCCCACGGCCATGTCTTGCATGAGGCCCAATGCCATGCCGCTTTCGCGCGCGGCGGTCTGTGCGGCGGTCACCTGTTCGTCGGCGATCCACTGCAGCCAGCATTCGAAGTCGACCATATCGGCATGATCGTGTAGGAGTTCGGCCACTTCCGGCGAATCACGGTTCGTCTCCGCAAACCATGTGCCCTCCCACGGAGCGCCCCACACCTGGAATGCCACCGACCATGCGGCGAACGCACGCAGATCGGGGCCGGCCGCTTCCTTGAACGCTTCGAACGAGGCCTGGCGCTCGGCGGAACGCGGCACCTTGAACACGAGCTGCAGAGCTTGGCGCTTATGCCACCACGCGGAGTTGATGTCGAGTTCGTCGGCGTTGTCGTTGGCGGGGGCCACTTCGGCGTGCAGACGCTCGACCTCGGCCTTTGCTTCCTCGTCAAGCCCTGCATATTCCTCAATATCCTGCGGGCGAATATAGGTGACGTTCATGAATCGGCGCGATTCCGGCAGGTACGGCGACGGTTCGAGCGGCTCGACCGGCGCGGTCGCGTGAATCGGGTTGATGAGCATGAAGTCGGCATGAGACTTTTCGGCGGCGTCGGTGAGCAGCAACTTCAGGTCGCCATAATCGCCCACGCCCCACGATTCGGCGGAGCGGATGGAATACATTTGCGCCATCCAACCCCAACGCTGCTTTTCGGCGACCGCCGGTGGCAGGGTCATGCGTGCCGGGGCGCAGATCAGTCGCGCCTCGCCGTGCAATGGGCCCGCGTTGACGCGCAACGTGTGGTAGCCGGCGGGAATGTCGTCGGGCAGAGTGAGCGTAAGTGAGCCGTCGGCCTGCGAGGTCAGGTACATGCACAGGTTGCCCTCGTACTGCGTGCCGTCTTCGAGTAGCAGGCGCAGCGTCACGTCATGGCCTTTCGCGCGGATCGGCGTGGTTGACTCCTTGCCGATGAACTTCACGATGGTCGGTTCCACGAGCGTGTCTGCGATGCGACGCTTGGTGAGTTCGTACGATGTTGTGATCGCCTCGTCGCTGGACGCGTCCACACCGAGCGCCGCAAGCACGGAGACGAGCACTTCGTCGCGGATTTCCACGTAGGTGCCGAGCTGGTCGATGTACGACGTTGATATGCCGTTGAGCTTGGCGAGTTGGATAAGCGGTCGTGCGATGCGTTCCGCGCTTTCGGTTTGTTGGGTTTCCGCCATAGGTTCCTTCTTCCCTGGGCCGTTGATGGCCAATCATGCTGCATTGCCACGCGATTGGCGCGCTTCGGTGCGATCAATCGTTCTGATATGTACTGTAGCATATGGTGACATCGTTTTCAATAGGCGTGTTATTGGGTGTAAACGTTGCCGTATTGCGATTTCTTGACTGTCTTATGGATGAGAAATAAGAAAAATGTTTTTTCTGTTTGACTATCGTTTGCAATCTGGAGGTTGCGGTAACCTCATGTATAGCGCATGTAACTCATTGGTTTGCAATGGCGGCGGTTGCAAAGTGGCAATAGCCGCCGCCGGTAAAGCGGCGACGATGCCGACGAAAGGACCTGTTATGGAAAACGTGACGCATACCCCTAAATATGAGGTTGTGTTCTTCGATTTGTATGGAACGCTTATCGACATACGTACCGACGAACAGTGCGACGCGGCCTGGCAGGCCTTGTATGACGCCGCATGCGAATTGGGCGCGCAATACGATTCGGTCGAGGCGTTGCGTGAGCGTTTTAAAAAACTTGAGGCGCGCGAAATGGTGCATCAGTCGAATCATGCCATCGTTCGCAATGGGTGGGACGAGTTCGACGTACTGCCGGTATACCGATCGCTGCTCATGAATCGCAGCGATGAGACGGAACGTTTACTGGCATTGCCGCAAGCCGCTCAAAAAGCCGCATGGGCGTTCCGGCAGGGCAGCACCAGTATGATCCGCCTGTACCCGGGGGCTCTGGAAATGATCGAAAAACTGCAGGAATCCGGCATTGTCGTGGCGCTGCTGAGCAACGCGCAATCCTGCTACACCCGCGCAGAACTGGAAATGACGGGACTTGTCAACGTGCTTGACGACGTGATCATCTCCAGCGAGGAGAAGATCCGCAAGCCCGCGCGCGACTTGTACATGCTGGCGCTCGACCGCGAATTCGTGACCGCCAAGCATGCACTGATGGTGGGCAATGACGAGCAGAACGATATTGTTGGCGCTCGTACCGCGGGCATTGACGGCGTGTATTTTCGCACGGAGATTTCGCCGGCAGATGATCCGGAAACATCGAGTTATGCGGTGCGTTCGTTTACCGGCGCCGATTATGAGGGATTGCTGGATTACGTGCTGAACGCCTGATCTTGCGTGGTACGCGGTGCGTATTGCGCGGTGCGCGTTGCTCACGTATTTCGCGTTGTGGGTGGGTGCTTTGTGTTTGCGTAACCTGAAAATCGACCCTGATACTGGACTTGTGCAGACGCGGAACTGTCTGACTTCTCTTTTGAAAGAATTCACTGGTCTTGCTTTCTCGTAATGTGCCGGGTTTGCGGCATTGAAATGTGCGGGAATGTACTATCGCAACTATCGCAAGAAGGAAGAAATGCGATGGTAGGGGAGAGATGAAGAAATCGGATATTTCCAATATTTCGAATGCTGAAAGTGTTGAACGCGCTGAAGATAGCGGACAGTCGAATGCGCAACCGAGCGGGCAGATGAGTGGGCAGTTCAGTAAGAAAGCGGACCGGCTGTTTGGCGCGGATCCTGCGGGACTCGACGAATCCGCGCGAGGCATTGCAGTGCTGGTGATCGTCGGCGTGGCAGTAGGGCTACTATCCGGCATGTTTGGCATTGGCGGCGGTACTGTGATTGTGCCCGCGCTGGTATGGCTCGGACTGACGCAACGTAATGCGGCGGCGACGTCAATGCTTGCGATCGTACCAACTTCGATTTCCGGCGTCATTTCTTACGCGACTTGCGGGAATGTGGACTGGCTCGCCGCGCTGCTGCTGTTTTGCGGCATGTTCGTAGGCGGCCAGATCGGCAGCTGGCTGCTTTCGCGCTTGTCGGAACTCGTATTGCGATGGATTTTCGTAGTGTTTCTCGTGTTTGTGGTGGCCAATCAGATTAGTTTCGTGCCGTCGCGCGACCAGCACATTGCGATGAGTGCGTTGACCGGAGTTTGCCTGGGGCTGCTGGGTGTGGTGATTGGCACGTTGGCGGGACTGCTGGGAATTGGCGGCGGGGCTCTCGCCGTGCCCGCACTATCGATGCTGTTCGGCGCGTCCGATCTGATTGCGCGAGGTACGTCGCTGCTGGCCATGTTCCCGAACTCGATCACCACAAGCGCGGCAAACCTGAAACGCAAGCTGGTGCATGTAAAGGCCGCGCTGGTTATTGGCTTGGTGGCTGCCGTTACCGCGCCATTCGGTACGTGGATAGCGGGCGTAGTCTCGCCACGCGTCGGCTCGATTCTGTTCGCATGCTACCTGTGCGTGCTCCTGATTCGCTCGATATTCGTAGCCGTAAAAGCCACCCGATCCGTCCACGCTTCCGCCTGACCGTCAGCACATCATGCGACAAAAGCATGAGTCATGATTCATTTTTAAGGGTGAATATTGGGGATGATGGTTGGAGGAAAGGGAATTTGAGATAAGTGTTCACTCTGTAAAGACGAGAGTTCACGTTTCGTTCGTCTAAAACGCCTCGGAAGTTGGTTTGCGAAATCTAGCGTGGAGATCGCAATACAGCACAGGCTAAAGAAAGAAGAAAAAGATGAACAATCGAAGGGCTCTCAAAGGAGCGATTGCAGCAATCGCTTCCGCTGCAACGCTCGGTGCGCTCGCGGCACCGGCACTCGCCAACGAAACTTCCACTTACAATCTGAACGGCAGGTCCGTTGCGGAACTGGCTCAGCACGGCGGCGCACAGCGCATTGCAGCCATTGGCAACGGCAACGCCAAGAACGTCATCCTGTTCATCGGTGACGGCATGGGCGATTCTGAAATCACCGTCGCACGCGATTACCTGAAGGGTGCAAACGGTCACTTCGAAGGCCTCGACGCAGTCGGTCAGCCGGCAGTGCTCGGCGATACCAACGCCGGCACCGGCCAGTACACCACCTTCTCGCTGGGCGGCAACAGCGGCGACAGCGCGGTCGGCAAGGATGACAAGGGCAACCTCAACGCCAATCCGAATCCGGGCAAGCTCACCGAAGTGACCGATTCCTCCGCATCCGGCTCCGCATGGGCAACCGGTACCAAGACCTACAATAACGCCGTGGACGTTGACGTGTACGGCAACCCGCAGCTCAACCTGATCGAGCTGGCCAAGGCCAAGGGCATGGCCGCCGGTAACGTGACCACCGCCGAAATTCAGGACGCCACCCCGGCTGTGCTCGAATCGCACTCCACCGAGCGCGGCTGCTACGGCCCGCAAGGCAAGACCGACGGCAGCTCCAACGACGCGCTCAAGCGCTGCCTTGCCAACCAGCTCAAGGAAAACGGCGGCATCGGCTCCATCTCCGAGCAGCTGCTCGATACCCGCGCTGATGTGACCATCGGCGGCGGTTCCAAGTACTTCCGCCAGACTGTGCAGGGCGGCGAATACGCTGGCAAGACCGTGTGGGAGCAGGCTCAGGCCATGGGCTACCAGACCGTCGAGAACGATCCGGCTGCCATGAACGCGCTCGAATACAAGGAAGGCCAGCCGGTGCTCGCCCTGATGAGCGATGGCAACATGCCCACCAAGTTCAATCCGTCCAAGGCCACCGCTCAGAATCCGGCCAAGGATGCCAACCCGACCGTGTGCACCATGAACGACAAGTGGCTCGGCAACCAGGGCTCCTCGCTCGCTGACATGACCAAGAAGGCGCTCGATCTGCTCGAAGCCAACCCGGACAGCGACGCGAACGGCTACTTCCTGCAGGTTGAAGGCGCTTCCATCGACAAGCAGGATCACGCTGGCAACGCTTGCGGCCAGATTGGTGAAACCGACGATTTCGATCAAGCCATCGCCTACGCCATGAAGACCGTTGACCTGAGCAACACCCTCGTGATCGTCACCGCCGACCACGCCCACACCTCCCAGATTCTCAACGCTCAGCCGGCTTATGCGCTCTCCACCGTGCTCAAGACCGCTGATGGCAATAACATGGTCGTCTCCTACGGCACCGCTGAAGCTGACTCCCGCGACGAGGATGGCGGCTACAACGGTGGCGACATGGCTCACACCGGTACCCAGCTGCGCATTGCTGCTTCCGGACCTGGCGCCCAGCGCGTGATCGGCCTGACCGACCAGACCGACAACTTCTACACCATCGCCAACACCCTCGGCCTTGCCTCCACTTCCGATGCTCAGCAGTCGCTCTCCAACGACGCCCAGACCGAAGTCAAGCTCACCGATGGCAAGTATGTGGCCGAATCTACCGGATTCAACGGCGACGCAGTGCTCTCCTACGAACTCAAGGACAAGTCCGGCAACGTGGTCGCAGCTTCCGACAGCTCCACTCCGGTCTCCGGCGTGCGCGTCAAGACCGCTCAGACCACCGGCATCACGCTCGACAAGGTCACTGAAGGCAATGAGTACACGCTGATCGTCACCGGCCGTCAGTCCGGCAAGACCGTGACCGTCGACTTCCAGGCGCCGGCCCGCGGTTCTTCAGATAAGGAGCCGGGCAACGGCAAGAATGACGTGATCGCTTCCGGCAAGGTGAACAACAATCCGAAGTCCGGTGTGCTCGGCAACACCGGTGCCGCGATCTCCATCGCCGCACTTGCGATCGCCATGCTGGCCGCAATCGCGATGATCGTCAAGACCACCAAGATCAGCCGCTGAAAATCTGAAGATGGAAATCGGAAGAATTCTGAAATTCTAAGAATTCTGGAAATCTGAGAGTCATAACTGAAGATAACAACTGAAGATTACGGATAAGATCCGGATCGCACTCATTACAGTGTGGTCCGGATCTTGTATATTTCGTGTAATCCGTGCAAATCCAAATTGAGATGGGGCGTCCAAAGCAACGGTCGCTGTGAGACAATATTGCTCGAGGTGTCTATCTCAAAAATGAGATATTCATCTCGAGATATCTATCTCTCGAATCGAGGGTGAATCTCGCAAACCGAGTAGACCCCTTAAGGCAGAGAGCAAATCTCTCGAAACCGAGGGCAAATCCCTCGAAACCGAAGTGTCAACAGGGCGAAGGAGCATTCGTGCGTATTTACAATCTGACGGATAATGACGATGCCGCGATCGTCGCGCAGCAGGGCATTTTCCAGGTCATGGAATGGAAGCGCGACTTTTCCGTGACCTACGGCAGCGCCATGGACGCCTACTATGCGTCCGAAATGAACGTGCGCCGCCGCCAGCTGGTCTGCAATCTCAATGGCAAGACCGGCGCGGTTGTGCAGGCGGGCGCCATGCAGTGGGCCGTCGGCCATATCGAAGTGACGACCGGTGTGAAGGGCGTTGGCGATTTCATCGGCAAGCTGGCGCGTGGAGCGGTCACCAACGAGTCCGCGGTCAAGCCGGAATATCATGGCAACGGCGTGGTTGTGCTCGAACCGACCTACCGCCATGTGCTGCTGCTTGATCCGAGCCAGATGGGCGGCGCGATCACAGTGAACGACGGCCTGTTCTACGCTTGCGAAACCACGATTCAGCAGCGTGCGGTTATGGTTTCGCGTCCGAGCGCGATGGTGGCCGGCGGCGAGGGCCTGTTCAACCTGTCGCTGACGGGGCAGGGAACGGTTGCGTTGGAATCGCCGGTGCCCGCTTCCGAAATCGTGACCGTCGATTTGGAGAACGACGAGCTGAAGGTGGACGGCAATTTCGCGATCGCGTGGACGAACGGCCTGCAGTTCACGGTCGAGCGTTCCACGAAGACGCTGATCGGTTCGGCTGCGAGCGGCGAGGGCTTGGTCAACGTGTACCGCGGTACGGGTCGTGTGCTTCTTGCGCCGGTCGCCGCCAATCTGGCTAATCCGAACGTGGGTTTCGGTGCGGCCTGATTTGGCCTGATATTGATCAGCTGATAGCTGATAGGTGGCGATTCGCCAACGAAAGGCAGTTGAAACGTTGACGGATTGCGCTCGCGCCCTGCCGATGGTGAGACGGCAGGTTTTGTTGAGATTGCGATTTTCGGCTGCTTTTCAATGGTGATTGCGCCTTGAAGTCGTGTCTTGAGATTGCGTCTGAAATTGCGCTTGAGATTGCGCTTGAGATTGCGTCCGAAAAAAAGTTGAGCGAAGGGAACTCAACTTTTTTGTAGATTTGGGAATAATCGCTTGCGAATCAAAGTTGAGTGGTGTAGGCTCAAGTTTTGGAAAGTCCGAGAGACGGCAAACCGAAACTTGGGCGAAAGAACGAACAGAACAGAAAACGCATAGCGAACCTATCTACAAAGGAGACAAGTTATGGGACGCGCAGTTGGCATCGATCTGGGTACTACCAATTCCTGCATCGCAACTCTTGAAGGTGGCCAGCCCACCGTTATCGTGAACGCTGAAGGTGCTCGCACCACGCCGTCCGTCGTGGCATTCAGCAAGTCCGGCGAGATCCTCGTCGGCGAAGTCGCCAAGCGTCAGGCCGTGACCAACGTCGACCGCACCATCAGCTCCGTCAAGCGCCACATGGGCACCGACTGGACCGTTGAAATCGACGGCAAGAAGTGGACTCCGCAGGAGATCTCCGCACAGGTGCTGATGAAGCTGAAGCGCGACGCCGAAGCCTATCTCGGCGAACCGGTCACCGACGCCGTGATCACCTGCCCGGCATACTTCAACGACGCTCAGCGTCAGGCCACCAAGGACGCCGGCACCATCGCAGGCCTGAACGTGCTGCGTATCATCAACGAGCCGACCGCAGCCGCACTGGCCTACGGCCTCGAAAAGGGCAAGGAAGACGAAACCATCCTGGTCTTCGACCTCGGTGGCGGCACCTTCGATGTGTCCCTGCTGGAGATCGGCAAGGACGACGACGGCTTCTCCACCATTCAGGTGCAGGCCACCAACGGCGACAACCACCTGGGCGGCGACGATTGGGATCAGAAGATCATCGACTGGCTCGTCGGCGAAGTCAAGAACAAGTACGGCATCGACCTGAGCAAGGACAAGATCGCCCTGCAGCGCCTGAAGGAAGCCGCAGAGCAGGCCAAGAAGGAGCTGAGCTCCTCCTCGAGCACCTCCATCTCCATGCAGTACCTGGCCATGACCCCTGACGGTACTCCGGTGCACCTGGACGAAACCCTGACCCGTGCCCACTTCGAGAGCATGACCTCCGACCTGCTGGGCCGCTGCCGCACCCCGTTCAACAACGTGCTGCACGACGCTGGCATTGGTGTTTCCGACATCGACCACGTGGTGCTCGTCGGCGGTTCCACCCGTATGCCGGCCGTCAAGGAGCTCGTCAAGGAGCTCACCGGAGGTAAGGAAGCCAACCAGTCCGTGAACCCGGATGAAGTCGTGGCAGTCGGCGCAGCCGTGCAGTCCGGCGTCATCAAGGGCGACCGCAAGGACGTGCTGCTCATCGACGTGACCCCGCTGTCCCTCGGCATCGAAACCAAGGGTGGCATTATGACCAAGCTCATCGACCGCAACACCGCCATTCCGACCAAGCGTTCCGAAGTCTTCTCCACCGCTGAAGACAACCAGCCGTCCGTGCTCATCCAGGTCTATCAGGGCGAGCGTGAGTTCGCTCGCGACAACAAGCCGCTGGGCACCTTCGAGCTGACCGGCATCGCTCCGGCTCCGCGTGGCGTTCCGCAGATCGAAGTCACCTTCGATATCGACGCCAACGGCATCGTGCACGTTTCCGCCAAGGACAAGGGCACTGGCAAGGAACAGTCCATGACCATCACCGGCGGTTCCGGTCTGGGCAAGGACGAGATCGACCGCATGGTCAAGGAAGCCGAAGCTCACGAAGCCGAAGACAAGAAGCGCAAGGAAGACGCCGAAACCCGCAATCAGGCTGAATCCTTCGCCTATCAGACCGAGAAGCTCGTCAACGACAATAAAGACAAGCTCTCCGACGATGTGGCCAAGGAAGTCACCGACAAGGTCAACGAGCTCAAGGAAGCCCTGAAGGGTGAGGACATTGAGAAGATCAAGTCCGCCCAGAGCGAGCTGATGACCTCCGCACAGAAGATCGGCCAGGCCCTCTACGCACAGCAGGGTGCCGCCGACGCTGCGGGCGCCGCTGGTGCCGCAGGTGCTGCCGGTTCCGCTCCCGCTGACGACGACGTGGTTGACGCCGAAGTCGTGGACGATGACGACAAGGACAACAAGTAATCATGTCCGACTTCAACAAGGACGAATATCTGAACGACCTGCCCGACATGGACAACCTGTCCGGGCAGGCCGCCCCTGCAGCCGGTGCATCGCAGGAGTCGCAGAATAATGGCGATTCTGCAGCAACTGCATCTGCCGATTCCGCAGCTTCTGAAACTGCGGCAACGGCCGCGAACGCAGCATCTTCCGAATCGCAAGAAAACGGCGATGCTGCGGATAGTGCAACGCAAGATGGTGAAGATACGCTGACTCCGCTTGGCCAGGCCAAGAAGGAAGCGGCGGAATATCTTGAAGCGCTCCAGCGCGAACGTGCGGAATTCATCAACTTCCGCAATCGTTCACAGAAGGAACAGGAACGCTTCCGCCAGCATGGCATCATCGACGTGCTGACCGCGCTGCTGCCGGCACTTGATGACATTGATCGCATTCGTGAACACAGCGAAATGGACGAGTCCTTCAAAGCCGTTTCCGCCAAAATCGACAAGGCGTTCGAAAAGTTCGGCGTCGAGAAGTTCGGCGAAAAAGGTGAGGATTTCGACCCGACCAGGCATGACGCGATCCTGCACAAGCCGGATCCGCAGGCCGAGAAGGAAACCGTCGACACCGTGGTGGAAGCCGGCTATCGCATCGGCGATCGCGTGATCCGCGCGGCTCGCGTGGTCGTGGCATCCCCGCAGAACTGAACGCAGTGACATTCTCGATTTCGACACTAACAACCGCAAAACAACACGCAGTGACATCAGCGACCTCGTGAAAGGAGGCACATCATGGCTGAGAATGAATGGCTGAGCAAGGATTTCTACAAGGTCCTCGGTGTCTCCAAAGACGCCACGGACGATGAGATCACCAAGGCGTACCGCAAGCTGGCGCGTAAGTACCATCCTGATCTGAACAAGACCAAGGAGGCCGAGGAGAAGTTCAAAGATATTTCCGAAGCTTACGACGTGCTCAGCAACAAAGACAACCGCCAGAAGTACGACGCCATCCGCCAGTTTGGCATGGGTGGCGCGCGCTTCGCCGGCGGTTCCGGTGCGGGCGGATTCGATGCGGGGGCGTTCTCCGACATCTTCGGATCGATGTTCGGCGGTGGCGCTGGAGCGTATGGTGCGGGCGGTAATGGTTCGCGCATCCGCTTCCAGAACGGCGGCAACCCGAATATCAACGATATTTTCTCGATGTTCGGTGGCGGTGCGGGCGGACCTGCCGGGGCTGGTGCGTATGGTGCCGCCGCTGGCGCCGGAAGCCCTTACGGGGGCAGCTACGAGCAGGCTGCGCAACCGGAAGATGGCGAGGACCGTAACTCCAAGATCAATCTGACTTTCCGTCAGTCGGTCAAGGGGGCAACGGTTTCACTGTCTGCCGACGGAAAAAAGTTCAAGACGCATGTTCCAGCGGGCGTGCGTGACGGGCAGAAAATCCGTATTTCAGGCAAGGGCAAGCCGGGTCGTAACGGCGGAAAAAACGGCGATCTGTACTTGCAGATCAACGTTGCCGAAGATCCGAAATTCAGCCTGCGCAAGCGTGACATCATCATGGATCTGCCAATCACCGTCGGTCAGGCTGTGGCGGGCGCGAAAGTGACCGCACAGGATATCGACGGCAACGAAGTCACCTTCAAAGTGCCGGCAGGCTCGTCCAGCGGCACCGAAGTGCGCATCTCCGGCAAAGGTGTGGCCAACAGGCAGGGCAACGGCGATCTGGTCGGGCGCGTGCAAATCCGCATCCCCGATAAGCCAGGCCTGAAAGTCAAGCATGCGGCGAAGGAATTCGACAAAGAGTGCGGCGACTTCGCCGACGAACTTGCCAAGGAGCGCTGATCGCCATGGCACGCGCATCTCGGACCTCCCAAGCCCGCGCGGCGCGGCAGGCCAAAATGCTGTACGACATGTGTGCGATGGCGATTGTGGCCGGCAGGGCCGATCTTGATGGAGCAGACGAAGTTGGTTTCGACATCGAACTGCCGATGTTCACGGTCGGCCGTGCCGGTGAGCTTGCCAACGTGCACCCCCAAACACTTCGCCAATACGATCGGCTTGGGCTTGTGGTGCCGCAGCGCACGGATGGCGGCGCCCGCCGCTACTCATTGCGAGACATCGCTCGCCTTGCGAAAGCGCAGCAGCTGAGCCAGGAAGAGGGCATCAATCTGGCCGGTATTGCACGGATCCTTTCCCTGGAGGAGGAGAACCGCGAGCTGCGCCGCCAGGTCGAGCGTCTGCGCAAGCCGACCGGTTCCAGCGTGTTCGCAGCTGATGCAGATGGCGACATTGTGGAGATTGAACGTTCCCGCCGTGCGCGCATGTGGCGTAGGCAGATTCAGGTCAATGCCCGACAGCTGCCATCGCGTGATTTCGTGGAGTCCGCGCGTGCCGCGGCCGACGCATACGACACGCCCAATGGGGGTGTCGTACGTGAAAACGAGGGTATTCAGAGGGGTAAATCCGCCTCTAAGCCCGTTTCCAGGTCAATCGTGCTTTGGAGGGATTGACCGATTTTCGGAAAATACTGAAAATATTAATAAAACAGGCATATCTTGCAACAGATGTGCCTGTTTTGTTATATAATTTTGCCAAATGTATTACTTTCTGTGACGATGTCGTTGTTGTGGGAAATAATGTTGAGTATCCGCATTCTGACTGTCATTCTTCCGGTCATTAAGGTGCTTCGGTGAAAGGTGGTTCTCCTTTTCTATGAGAAATCATAGGGTAGGGGGTAAGATAAGCGGCAAGAACAGGAAAGGTTAGGAGCGTACAGTGCCAAGAGTTGCGTTCACCGCTAAGACCCGTAAGTATCTCGGGTCTTTGGATGCCGTGGAATCGGTCACCCAGTATCGTATTTGTTACTCCAAGGAGTTTCGCGACGACTGCATGCGCAGGTATGCCGAGGGCGGCTCGCCTGCCGCGATTTTCCGCGAGGCAGGACTTGATCCGAAGATCATCGGCTACAAGCGCGTGGAACGTTGCATCGCCCGCTGGAAGGCGGAAGATGCGGAAAAGGCTACGGAAGTCGCTGGGGAAAACAAGGAGAATCAGGAAGAGTAGATTTCGAATCTTCCGATAGAAGCGAATTTTTTCGAATGTCATGGATTGCGGCAATGGGGGTTGCCTGCAGTACGTGAAACGGATGATTTCGCAGACGTGAGTTATTGCGTTGATGTGGGAAGCGCTCGGATGAAAGAACGTCCGGGCGCTTTTTGTTTGCCGTTGTGCTGCTGCCTTGTTTGTTGTTTCGCTTTTCGTTTTGCTGCAGCATTTGCAAGCGTTGCATTTGTTTGCAAATTTGCCGTCTTGCCGCTCTGCTGAAATGGCAGTGGAAATCGCGATGGACGGCGCCGCACGCAAATCCGGTGCTCCGAGTCCGACGGTCGTAAGGAAGGAACATCATGACCGAGTCGAACCTGATGATCAAGGCTGTGTTTTGGGATATGGACGGTACTTTGATCGATTCCGAACCGTACTGGCATGAGGGGGAGATGAAAATCGCCGCCGCACATGGCGGGTATTGGGATGAGGAGCTTGCCTGGCAGGGTTCGGGCACGCCGGTTCCGGATGTGGCTCGCCGTATGGTGGAGCATGGTTGCCAGCTGTCGATCGAGGAGATTGGCCAAGGCATGATCGATTACGTAGCCCAGAAGGAATTCGAGCGCATTCCGTGGATCAAAGGCGCGGAAGACGTGCTGATTGCGTTGCGTGATGCGGGTGTTCCTTCGATGCTGGTCACCACGTCGCCGCGTCATCTTGCGGAGAATCTGGTTGCGCAGGCGCCGGCCGGTGCGTTCGCAGGCTACGTGTGTGGCGACGACGATGTTGAGAAGAAGCCGTCTCCGGCCCCGTATTTGGAAGCTGGCCGCCGTCTGGGCATTGCTCCGGAAGATATGAAGTACTGCATTGCGATCGAAGATTCCATGTCTGGCTTGCGTTCGGCCGTCGATTCCGGTGCAACGACGATTGGCCAGACCGGATTCATGCAGATCGACAATTCCAAAGGTCCGCAGTTCGCCTCGATCAAGGGGTATGAGGGCATCGATGCGTCCTCGCTTGACGCATTCGTACGTCAGCGCACGTCTCAAGCCTAAATTTGCGCCCTATCTCGCTTATATATGGCAGATATATGAGTTCGGGGGTATTTGACGAGGGTTGACTGGTTGGTGGCCGACATGTCTGGGTAAAGAAAAAGCCCGCTGCGGTGGAATGAATGCAGCGGGCTTAGTGGAGCCGACGGTAGTCGAAACCGCGACCTCTTCGATGCGAACGAAGCGCTCTACCAACTGAGCTACGGCCCCATGTCTTAAGACAACTCTCGTGATTCTAGTACGAGGTCTGTACTAATGCAATTCCCGATAGTCGCGTGTTGCCATGATTCCTATGAAAAGCATACGAAAACGACGCCTTCCGAATAATCGAAAGACGCCGTTTTCGCCAAGAAAAGACGAAAGACGAAAGATCAGGCTTCTACGGCTGCGGTATCGGCTTTCTTCTTACCGAACTTAGCCTTGAGCAGGCCGACGATCGTAGGAATCAGCGACAGCACGAGAATCGCAACGATGACCAGCTCGAAATGCTTCTGCACGGCCGGAATGCCGCCGAAGAAGTAGCCGAGCAGCGTGAACAGGGTGGACCAGCACAGGCCGCCGAGCACGGAGAACGGGGTGAAACGGCTCCAACGCATGCCGGAAATGCCGGAAATGAACGGCATGAACGTGCGGATGAACGGGAAGAAACGGCCGAGGAACACGGCGAGCGGGCCCCACTTTTCGATCATGCCTTCGGTTTTGGCGAGGCGTTCAGGGGTCATGGCCTTGACTTTGCCGGATTCGATGATGCGACGACCGAAGAAATGGCCGATCCAGTAGTTGCACTGGTCGCCGATGATCGGCGCGCACCAGACCACGGGCAGCAGCGCGAACAGCGGTAGCGCGGAAACGCCGGTCTGGGCGTCGGGCGCGGCGAAGAAGCCGGCGGCGAATAGCAGGGAGTCGCCCGGCAGGAACGGGAAGAACACGACGCCGGTTTCGACGAACACGATCAAGAAGATGAAACCAAGCGTAGGGGCGACGCCCATAGAGATCCAGCCGGCGATCGCGGTGCGTGGATCCTTGAGCAGGTTAATGAAGAAGTTGATAATTCCCATGGAATGCTCTCTGTGAGTACCTTACATCTAAACATTTAAAATTACGTGGTTCAGGCTTCCTTTGGCGGTTGGCCTGAACTTCCGCACGCCTGCGGAACCAATGTCAGCCTACCAGCGGCCCTCTAATGCAGCGCTTAGTAACGCCCGACGGGTGGCAAATCTGCACAAACAGGCGCAAAGTGTCAACTTCGCTCGACAATGAGGATACACGGCGTGCGCTCGTGGCATGAACATGCAATTGCAGGAAGATTCTTCCAGTCGCTGGAGGAATCTTCCCGTTTTTAGTCTTGTGAGCGTCCGGATTCCTCCAGTGACTGGGGGTTTGGGTTGGTGTTGGGCTTGCGGGCGGGGTGATTCTTCCAGTGAGTGGAGGAATTGGGACGCTGGGAGGGCTGTTTTCCTTTGCGTTGGATAGGCTGAAGGCATGGAACGCATGAATGAGCGCGAATGCGAAGACAAGCGCGAACGTGAAGATGAAAACGCAGCCGGCGATGCGGGACTTGACACTCTCGTGCGCGGAACCAACGTTCCGCAAGGCACGGTCGTGCTGGCGGCCACGCCGATCGGCAACACTGCCGACGCGTCCGCACGTCTCATTGCGCTGCTGGAGCGCGCCGACATCGTCGCAGCCGAAGACACCCGCCGTCTCTATGCGCTCGCCAACCGTCTTGGCGTGCATGTGAATGGCCGCGTGGTGGCCTACCACGATCATAACGAGCGAGACAAGTCCGATGGCCTGCTTGACCAGGTGGAAACCGGTGCGACCGTGCTGGTCGTGTCCGACGCGGGCATGCCGACCATCAACGATCCGGGCTTGGCGATTGTGCGTCGCGCCATCGAACGCGGCCTGCCCGTCACCTGCGCTCCCGGCCCGTCCGCCGTACTGGACGCGCTGTGCCTGTCAGGCCTGCCGACCGACCGATTCTGCTACGAAGGGTTCCTGCCCCGCAAGCATTCCGAACGCGTGCAATACTTGCGCACGTTGCGTTCGGAGCGCCGCACCATTGTGTTTTACGAGACTTTGCATCGCATCGACGATGCCATGGCCGACCTGCTTGACGTGTTCGGTCCGAACCGCAAGATGGCGCTTTGCCGTGAACTTACCAAGGATTTCGAGCAGATTCGCCGCGGAACCATCGCGCAGATTCGCCAAAGCGTGATCGACGAACCTCCGCGCGGTGAAATGGTGTTGGTCGTCGCCGGCGCTTCCGAAGAGGAGGCCGATGCCGCGGCCCCCACGTCGCTGAGCATAGAAGACTTGGCGGTGCTGTCGATCGACCGTGCGCGGGAAGACAATCTGCGCATCAAAGACGCGATTTCGCAAGTCGTTGCCGAGCACCCCCTTGCGGATGGCTCGCTTGCCAATCGCAAGCAGGTCTACAACACGGTTCTTGCCATGAAAGAGTAAGCCTTTCGCATTGTCTGCCGTTTGACGATCGCTTGCCGCGCGATTGCCCGCTGCGTACTTGCGATTGCGTTGTTGCGTTGTAGGCACTTGTGATTGCGCTACCTTAGCCAGCATGCTCAATCGCATCGTTTAATGTGTGCGATTCCAACGATTCCAGCAGTATTTGCAGGGAACGTGCCACATCCGGTCCGTCGACTTGCGCAAGATATTCCAGCATCGCAGGTGTTGCGGAAGGATTGGCAATCAGCCATTTGCGCAGTCGAGGCGCATATTCCGCGATATGCCAGAGCACGTCTTGTGGGGTGCCGGGACTGCACGCCACCAGCGGCGTCAACGGAATCGGGGGAGATGGCGGGTCGACCAGCGGTTTTGGCCGTGGCTTGGGCTGGTATGGCGGTACTTTGCGTCTGCCGTGCGCCTTGTGCCTGCTATGCGCCGCGCACATATTCAGCGTCCTTACGGTCCTTACGGTCTTCGTAATCCTTACGGTTCCCGTGTTCGTAACCTCTGCCGTCAATCGCAAGAATGTAATTCCGTGCCTGCGGAGCGTTGCGAATATGCTTCGTATCTTCCATGATTTGCATGCAATCGTTGGGACGGAAATGAAATTCCTGCATAAGCATGCAGATGATTTCGGAAACCTTCGATTCCGTTTCGGGGGCACAGTTCAGCGCCAGATCACATGCGGTGCGAACGGGTGTGGTCACGGTGATCGGGCCGACCTTAATGGTGTGCTCGGATGGTGCGATGCGGTTGAAGACGTTGATTTTTCGCCCGTATCGCAGTGTTCTGTAGTGGGCTTTCGCGATGATGTCGATGGAGTCGGGGAACGCGCCTCCCAGCCAGACCCATGCGGCGGTGCGCGCACATGCCACGGAACGGCTTGGCAGTAGCGTCGCGATGATGCATGCTCGCCCGTACAAAGTGTCCGAATCATGGCTTGAGTAGGCGTTCGCGCTGTCGAGCTTGCATAGCGCGCCGGATGAGGCCAACAGGTTCAGGCACATCGGTCCCGGAAGGTCGTCGTTGCCCAGAAGGGGTGGTGAAGTGTCCATGCCGGTACAGTAGCGGATTAGATTCCTCCCTTGCCACTTTCCCCGAAAATCTGTGGATATGTGGAAAAGTGATTGTTGTGCAATGCAACAATGTGAATAAATCGGCAGATATTCAAACAATCGAAATCAACGATCGCATGCCAGTCATCCAATAAAATCCGACTACTGAAATCGGTTGAAAATGCGGGATATGGCGGTTTGTATAATCAGACACCATGAGTCATATTTTGGTGAATGTTGCTTGGCCGTATGCTAACGGCCCCCGTCATATCGGTCACGTCGCCGGCTTCGGCGTGCCCTCTGACGTGTACGCGCGATACGAGCGCATGAAGGGCAATGACGTGCTAATGGTGTCTGGCACCGACGAGCACGGCACCCCGATTCTGGTGGAAGCCGACAAGGAAGGCGTCAGCGCCCAGGAGCTCGCCAACCGTTACAACCGCGTGATCGCCAAGGACCTGTGCGATCTTGGCCTGAGCTACGACCTGTTCACGCGCACCACCACCGGCAACCATGAGCAGGTGGTGCAGGAACTGTTCAAGCAGTGCCTCGCCAACGGCTACATCTACAAGGGTACCCAGAAGGTTGCCATCTCGCCGTCCACCGGCCGCACCCTGCCTGACCGTTACATCGAAGGCACCTGCCCGATCTGCGGTACCGACGGCGCCCGCGGCGACCAGTGCGACGCCTGCGGCAACGAACTCGACCCGGACGAGCTTCTCAACCCCGTTTCCAAAATCAACGGCGAAACTCCGCGTTTTGAGGAAACCGAACACTTCTTCCTCGACCTGCCGGCGCTCGCCGAAGCCAATCTCGCATGGCTGAAGACCCGCGAAGGCTGGCGCACCAACGTCATCAACTTCTCCATCGGCCTGTTCAAGGAAGTCAAGCCGCGTGCCATCACACGCGATATCGACTGGGGCATTCCCGTTCCGGTTGCCGGCTGGATCGACAATCCGAACAAGAAGCTGTACGTGTGGTTCGACGCCGTGATCGGCTACCTGTCGGCATCCATCGAATGGGCTCGCCGCAAGGGCGATCCGGAGGCGTGGCGTGCATGGTGGAACGATCCAGCAACACCGGGCTACTACTTCATGGGCAAAGACAACATCACGTTCCACTCCCAGATCTGGCCGTCCGAAATGCTCGGCTATAACGGCCAGGGATCCAAGGGCGGCGAAACAGGTAAGCTTGGCCCGTTGAACATGCCGGAGCAGGTTGTGGCTTCTGAGTTCATGACCATGGAAGGCAAGAAGTTCTCGTCTTCCCGCGGCATTGTCATTTATGTGAAGGATATTCTCGCCCGCTATCCTGTGGACGCCGTGCGCTACTACATTTCTGTGGCTGGTCCGGAAAGCTCCGATTCCGACTTTACGTGGGCTGAGTTCGTGCGCCACAACAACGAGGAGCTTGCCGCTTCCTGGGGCAATCTCGTCAACCGTGTGGCCAACCTGATGAATAAGAACTTCGGTGAGATTCCGGCGCTCGACGAGAACGAAATGACCGATGAGGATCGCGCTCTGCTGAGCGAAACCAAGGCCGCGTTCGACACGGTCGGCTCGCTGATCGAGAACCATCGCCAGAAGAACGCGCTGAGCGAAGCCATGCGCGTGGTTGGCGACATCAACAAGTACATTTCCGCCACTGAACCGTGGAAGATCAAGGACAATCCGGCTCGCCTCGGTACCGTACTGCACGTTGCCGCTCAGGCTGTGTCTGACGCGAACCACCTGCTGGCCCCGTTCCTGCCGCATTCCGCACAGAAGGTGTGGGAGGCTCTTGGTGGCGCGGGCACGTTCTCGCCGCTGCCACGCTTGGAGGAGGTTGAGGATCTCGACAAGCCGGGCTTCATGTACCCGATCATCACCGGCGACTACAAGCTGGGTGAAACCGTGCATCCGTGGGCTTCCGAGCCGATCGTGGCCGGCACTGCAGTGCCGAAGCCGCATCCGATTTTCGCGAAGATCCCGCCGGAGGCCGTTGAAGAGGAGCTTGCCCGCTTCGATTCCGAACTGAAGGCTCGTCGTGAGGCCGAGGCGGCTCGTCTTGCCGCTGAAAAGGCCAAGCTGGAGGGCTGATTCAACTGATATATTTCAGCTGATTTGCTTGATTGCCGGTGCGGGAACTTACGAAGTTCTTGCACCGGCTTTTTTTATATCTGATTGTGCAATCCGGATTGCATCGATCTCGAATCCGCGAATCCTATCTCTCTTTGCTATTCCTCTCGTTACAATGAGGAAGTTGAGGGAAATGCGATGCTGCAGGGAGGACTCTTATGTTGGACGTCAAACGAGTGCTGAAAGCCGCGCCTACGAAAATGCGTTCTCAGGAGCCGCTGCAGCAGTTGTGGACGCCGTGGGGTGAACAGATCGCCAGCGAATGGCTGTCTTCCAACGCGGCACACAAAGCGTTCTGCCCTGCGAAAGATGGCGAACGCAAACTGGAGAACGGTCGCACGCCAATCCTGAACGAACATCCGCGCCCGACCATGGTGCGCAGCAATCACACTATGCTCAACGGATTCTGGGATTACGCAATCGTATCCATTCCTGAAAGCGACAACGGCTCGAAATGGCGCAAATCCGCGACTGTACTCACCCGTGACGAAGCGGTGCAGGTAGTGAAGGAAGCGGCCATTCCTGAAACCTTCGATGGCAAAATCCTCGTGCCCTTTTCGCCGGAATCTGCGCTTTCCGGCGTGCATCAAACGATTTATCCCGACAATATGATCTGGTATCGCACGATTGTGCACCCTGTCACGCTTGGGGGAGAGGAAGCGGTTCGGCAAATCGGGGATGCGAATCGTTTGATTCTGCATTTCGAAGCGGTCGATTACGTGTGTGCCTGCTTTATCAACGGGCAGTTTGCTGGGTTGCATGTCGGGGGCTATTTACCGTTCGATGTTGACGTTTCGGCGTTCGTCGATCCCGATGATGCTTTCGAGATTGCGTTGTGCGTGTATGATCCGAACGATTCGGGCACGCAGATGCGTGGCAAGCAGAAGATCGAGCGCGAGGGTATTTGGTACACCGCGCAGAGCGGCATTTGGCAGAGCGTGTGGATGGAGATCGTGCCGGAGGCGTACATGCAGACGCTCACGCTGAAGGGCGCTGCGGACGGCAGACTGTTCATTCGCGCAGAAATCGGCGGAGACAAGCCAAACGCCAAACTGCATATCGTCGTAACGGATCCCTCGGATGGCACGGTTGTTGCGGATGAGCGGCTTGCGGCCGGCGTGCGCAAGGTGCGTACGGAAATCGCAACGCGGGCCGAGCACTTATGGTCGCCTGAAGATCCGTATTTGTATGACGTGACGGCGACGTTGGAATTTGGCGCTGTGAAATCGCAAGAAAAGCAGGAAAAGCAGGAAAAACCGCAAGAAAAGCAGGATATTGTGCACTCGTATTGCGCATTCCGAACGGTTGAGATCAAGCCTGATTTGAAGGGTGTTGCGCGGTTCCATCTCAACGGCAAACCGCTGTTTCTCAAGGGTGTGCTCGACCAAGGGTATTGGCCGGACGGCTTGCTGACCGCGCCGAGCGACGAAGCGCTGACTCATGACATAACCGCCATGAAGGAATCCGGCTTCAATATGTTGCGCAAGCATATCAAAATCGAGTCCGCACGCTGGTACTACCATTGCGACCGTCTCGGCATGCTCGTATGGCAGGATGCGGTGTCGGGCGGCGGCGAATATAACGCGTGGACCACGAATCGCAAGCCGACGCTCATGCGCACCACGTGGAACAAGTACCGCGACGACACGGCGAAGCATTTCGCAGCGCTTGGTGCCGACGATTCGACGTACCGCCGTGACTGGTCGCGCACCTGCGATGCCATGGTGCACATGCTTGCCGGCCATCCGTCGATTGTTGCGTGGGTGCTTTTCAACGAGGGTTGGGGGCAGTTCGACGCATGCGATGCGGCGGAACGCATTCACGCGCTTGACCCGACGCGTCCGATTGACGCCACAAGCGGTTGGTACGACCAACGTTGCGGCGACTTCCATAGCGTGCACAACTACTTCCGTCCGCTGGAAATCTACCCTGATAAGGGGCCGTTGCGCGGGTATGTGGCCGAATATGAGAAGAGACACAAGAGGCGTCGCCGTGCCGCGCATTATGCGGTGTTGCCGGTGGCGCAGCATGGCGTTCGTGCGTTCATAATTTCGGAATTCGGGGGATTGGCGCAGCTTGTTGCCGATCATGCCGCGGTTTCGCGCGCGTACGGTTATGGCGAATACGATTCGATTGAGGATTGGCGTGCTGCCGTCCGTTCTGCGCTCGCTTCGGCTGAATCGTTGGAATCGCGCGGATTGGCTGGGTATGTGTATACGCAGGTTTCCGACGTGGAGGAGGAGCTCAACGGCCTTATGACCTATGATCGCCGCGTCAACAAATTCACGCAATGATTCACCAGGATTGAGCGTGCGGTCATGGCGGTCATGGCGATTATGGAGTGGCCTGCTTCTTGCGTTTCGGTGGCGCGTTCGGTACGTTGGGGACGGCGGTCGTTATGACTGCGTTATGTAAAGCGATCCAGAGCGGGGCGTGGTAAGGCTGCGTTGGCCGCACTAATAGAAGGGGGTCTTATGACTGTGAATCATGTTCCAGAGGCGCCACAGTCCGCAAGCGGCGATTATGCATGGCTGGGGGCTGAGCCGGGTTCTGTCGCCGATCAGCTGTACATGTCGGCTGCCGATGAATGGAATCAGGCCATCAATTCACGTTTTGTGAATGAAATGCTGGATGATACGCTTCCGGAATCGATTTTGAAGTCCTATTTAATTCAGGATTTCAAATTCTTTAATCAAGGCATTATGTCGCATGCAATTGAACTTGCGCCACGTCAGGAAACCAAAGATATGCTGGCAAAACAATCGCAATGGTTTGCTGATAATGAGGCAACATACTTTACGGGATTCCTTAAGGAATATGGAATTACTGACGAAGAATATAATAATTCCGAGCAAACTCCGGCAAATCGCGAGTATTGCGAATATCTCACCAAACTGGTTCAGGGAACGTGGGAAGAGCTGATCACCGCGCTGTGCTGCATGGAATGGATCTATCTCGCTTGGGCCAAGCGCACCATTGATGCGGGTGTTATTCAGCAGATTCCGGCGCACAAAGGCTGGGTTGATTTGCATGAAGGTGATCATTTCCGTGCTTGGACGGGCCGTCTGATCGCGCTCGTTAACGAGTATGCGTCGATGGATGGCTCGGAAGCCGACGTGTTCCGCACCATCGTGCATCTCGAGCGCCGTTTCTTTGAGGATTCCTACCCGCAGCAGTGAGCGGTGGCCGGGGCTATGCTTCGCCAATGAGGGAGCCGCGTTCGTGGATTGTCGGAACTAGTGTGCGGATTACGATGGTGGCCTGGCCGCGCAATGTGAGATCCTCGCCTTGCCTGCAACGGTGAATTTGCGGCGCTTTCTGATAATCCGTGGTTACGGTGCGCTTGATTTCATCTTCCATTGCGTCGATGAATTGAGTATTGACTATTTCTGGCGCTCCGTATACCGAAATGTCACGCAGATCCAGCAGTCCGGCCGGTATGGCCATGACACGACCGAGCAGAGCGCCCGCTTCGGCGAGAATGTGCGTGCGTGAGGCGGGATCCTGTGCGATGCGTTCCTGCAATCTGTCGCCGGAAACCAACGATTCAAGGCAGCCCCGTTTGCCGCATTCACAGGTCGGTCCATTCCGATCGACCACCACATGCGCGATTTCCCCGGCGGTGAAGGAGCTTCCTTCTATGATGACGTCGTTGAGGCATAGTGCGGCACCGACGCCTCGTCCGATGGAGATGAGCATGGAATTGGGGGAGCAGTCTCCGAAGAATCGTTCCGCCACAAGCGCCGCGTTGGTGTCGTTGTCTACCAACACAGGCACTCCGGTGGCGTTTTCCACTTCGGCTTTCAGTGGCAGTTCGTTCCATCCCAAGTGCACGGATTTGCGCACTGCGCCGTCGGGTTCCACAATACCGGTTACGGCGATGCCGATGCCGAGAATCGGCAGTGGCGTTGAAGTGATGAGCTGCTTGCACAGGCTGATTACGTCATTGACGCTGCAACCGTTGTCTACGGGAAGTTCGGTACGGTCCACGATTCTGCCGGAAAGATCCGCCAGTGCTCCTTTGGCGAGTCTCGGATCCGACAGGTCGATGGAAACGATTCGCCAGAAATCAGTGTCGATGGCGAGTACTTGCGAACGTTTGCCACGCCCCTCGCGATTGTCTGGCCCGAGTTCGCGCAGAATGCGATTGTCGACCATTTCACCGGTCACTTCGCTGGTGGTGAAGCGTGAAAGTCCGATGAGTTTGCCGATATTGGCTCGCGACATTTGCGTTGCGGGGAACAGTTGCTCGAATGCGGCGGTAATATTGCTGATTCGGATATCGGAAGGTGATGCCTTTGCCTGAGTGCCGCTCACGGTGTCCTCGCTTTCCTGTGTGGGGCTGATACATATTGTAGTTTGCCGCGATGCAAGCGTGTCATGTAATTTTTATTGTCAATAAAGATTACTAAACAGGAGTGCGTGGTAGTTTTCGAAATCTTGCGCGCTCTGGATTTCGACAGTTCTCAGTGAAAGATTAGTTCACCTCCTTGGGATGTCGTCGAACATATACGGATTAACGGCATCGATGGCATCGATTATTCTCTCAGTGGTATCGAGGTCTACATATGAGCATTAGCCGATATTTGGCTCGTCTTTTTTTCATCTATGTGAGGTAGTTTATTTCGGTGCTGCCCCTCTGGTTCTTATGCGTGGTTATTTATGCGCTCGAAAGGTTTAAATCTTGGCCCCTCGCGGTGCGCCTTAGTCCCTAGTCGTACTGCACGCCATCTTTTTGGATCTTAAGTCACAGTCTCACCGCCGTTTCTGTCTGCAGTGCCCATGCCAGCACTTTAAACTGTGCCGCCATAAAGCTTCCTGTTTTTACGCATAACGAGACCGCACCTTCGGTCATATGAATCTGAATTACTTCAGCTTTGCAGCCGGAATATGTCTCGCAATAGAGAACAACTATCGTGATTTGTGAGGAAGATCCGCCAGATTATACGCATATGCGTATGGCCCATACTTGTAGTATGGGCCATACCTTTCGTTCCGTGATCGTTGTACAGAAATTGCTTATTCCTTGACCGCGCCTGCGGAGAGGCCGGACTGCCAGTACTTCTGCAGGCACAGGAACGCGATGACCAGCGGGATG
>NZ_JBBMFR010000013.1:0-29256 GCF_040095915.1 Bifidobacterium hominis
CCGGCAACGCAAATCGGACATCCACGAACACCACGAAAACCATTGAAAACACTGGACTCCACCGGCGTGTCGAAAACGGCCTTCCACGCGCCGCGAATCACAAAACAAACCCCACCACCGCCCAAAAACCGTCAGAAAAAGCTGGCAGCCGCGTGTCGCACACCGCAACAACGCGGCAACCACACGGCAACCAGCAAATCAATACATCACAGCAGATCACAAACGATCGGAAAGCCAATCAAACACCAAACGCAATGCGCGGGTGCTACAGAATCCATAACAGGCATGGCAAGTGTTATCGAGTTTGTAGAACGTCACATCCTTGCCAAGCGACTTCAACGTGGCATACGGACGACACCTTTGATTGAACGGCACCAACTGATCGCGGCCACCATGCACAATCAGCAACGGCGGCACCGCCATCGATTCGATATCGATCGCTGCAACTGCCGGAGCCGTTTCGGTCGTATCAGCGCCGTCATCCGCAATATGCCGTGCAATGTCAGTAGTCATAATGCACCTCTTATTCCATTCCTGTTCCGTATATGATTATCGAAATGGTTTTTCTCAGATTTGATTGCCTGACATTCCCTGTTTCACGTGAAACATCGGAAGTTACGATATGCGGCTATACCTAAGATATGAGCAAAAAGATCGCAGTATTGACGGGGGCGGGGATTTCCACGTCCGCAGGTATTCCCGACTTCCGTGGACCGGACGGCGTCTGGACCAAACACCCTGAACAAACGAAAGTGTATGACATCGAAGCGTTCCTTTACCACAAGGAAGACCGCGAGTATTCCTGGCGCTGGCAGAAGGAATCGCCCGTATGGAACGCGCAGCCAGGTACCGCGCACAAAGCGCTCGTCAAACTGGAACAGGCTGGACTGCTAACACTGCTCGCCACACAGAATTTCGACGCACTCCATGAAAAAGCCGGCAATAGCAGCGACATCATCGTCAATCTGCATGGCACCATCGGCACCTCGCACTGCATGAAATGTCATGCGAAATACGACACCGCCGACATTATGGCGAATCTCGACAACGAACCAGACCCGCACTGCCATCGCAGACTGCCATACAACGGCAACATGCCATGCAACGGACTCATCAAAACCGACGTAGTCTACTTCGGCGAAGCTCTGCCGGACGGCGCGCTCGAAAAATCATATCGCCTCGCGACGCAAGCCGACGAACTGTGGGTCATCGGATCCACACTGGAAGTCATGCCCGCGGCAAGCATCGTGCCCCTGGCCGCAGAGGCTGGCGTGCCGATCACCATTATGAACATGGGGCGCACGCAATACGACCGCCTGGCAGACCGGCTCATCCACGACGATATCGCGACCGCTCTGCCGCAACTCGTTGATGAGACAATCGCCGCAGAACAAGGCAAGTGACGTCAAGTACGCAAAAGTACACGAAAAGGCTCCTCGACCCGATTGGATCGAGGAGCCTTTTTGATGCGGAAGATATGCGAAATCCGCACTTATCCACCGTGGACGATCAGTAAATACGCTTGGGCTGGAAACCGGCTTCGCGCAACGCCTCGAGCACACGATCGATGTGATCGGGACCATTCGTTTCAATAGTCACACCCAACGCCACAGCGTTCGCGTAGTGGCTGGACGCCTTGAACTGGTCGTGATCCAGCGCGATGACGTTCGCGCGCTGCTCGGCCAGCAACGTGGCAACCTTCACCAGCTGGCCCGGCGTATCAGGCAGCTCGACCTCGAAATGCATGATGCGGCCGCGGGTGATCATACCCTTTTGAATCACAGCGCCGATGGATACCGTATCTTCGTTGCCGCCAGACATGATCGGCACCACCACATGCGGGCCCTTCGCCTCGGCGAACTTGCGCGAACGCAGGTTGAGATGTTCAAGCGCAGCCAGAGACACGGCGCCAGCAGCCTCGACAACCAACTTGTGCTTTTCGAGCATGAGCAGGATCATCTCGTTGATGTCGCGCTCGGTCACGGTGACGATGTCATCAAGGAATTCGTTGAGTAGCGCGAACGTGAGATCGCCCGGACGCTTCACGGCAACGCCTTCGGCGGACGTACGCACCTGGTCTGCGGCAACCACATGCCCTGCGGCCAGCGAGTTCTTCCACGCGGGGCTGCCTTCCGGGATCGCACCAATCACGCGCACTTCCGGCTTGAACGTCTTGATAGCAAGCGCCACGCCGGCGCCAAGACCGCCACCACCCAGCGGCACGACCACATCGGTGACGTTCGGCACATCTTCGAGAATCTCGAGGCCAATAGTACCTTGACCACACAGTACCTCGTAATCGTCAAACGGCGGCACGTAAATCATGCCTTCCTTGTCGCTCAATTCCTGGGCGCGGGCTGCGGATTCGTCGAATACCTCGCCGTACAGCACCACATCTGCGCCGTACGCCTTGGTGGCGTCAACCTTCAGCGGCGGGGTGATCTGCGGCATGCAGATCGTTGCTTTTGCGCCGCGTTCGCGAGCCGCATACGCCACACCCTGCGCATGATTTCCTGCGGAAGCGGTGACAATGCCGCGAGCAAGCTGCTCATCGCTCAAGGATGCGATCTTGTTGTACGCACCGCGAATCTTGAATGATCCGGTAACCTGGAGATTCTCAGGCTTGAGTAAAATCTCATGTCCAGTCATTTCGGACAGCACCTTGGACGGAATGATTTCCGTATGGCGTGCAGTGCCCTCGAGTCGTTCGGCGGCTAGTTTCAGTTCAGCTGCGTGATTGCGCTGCAATGCTTTGAGAACCTCGTTTTGTTCCATGAGCGTTATTGTAAGCGCACGTCTGCCGAAACTGCCTGATCATGCGGATTTTGCAATCAAAAGTGAGATTATTTGCGCAAATACTTGCAAAATTGAGATTGCTCACAAACGCAATCGGAGCAATCGGAGGTAATCAGGAATAATCGCAATACAACAATCGCAATAAAAAAGCGTTCGTACGATCCCGTGATGAATCGCACGAACGCTTTTTGCAGAGAGTTTATAGGAAAGATCGATCAGAGCTGAATCACGACCCCCTCCCAACGAGCAAGCTCGCCGCGAGCGACCGACTTTACGCTATGCACGGCATCATAGGTGCTGAGCAGCACCTGCGACTCGCCCACGCCATCCTCAAGCAGTTGCGCGACCTCAGCAGGCACCTGCGCCGTCTTATCAGTGAGATTGACGATGACGAGAATCGTGTCGTCGCCGCTGGTACGGGTGAAGGAATACACCTGCTCGCTGTCTGCCGCGACTAGATTCCATTCGCCCGTCGCGATGGTCGCGTTGTTGTGACGCATGGCGATGAGCTTCTTGTAGAAGCTGTACACGGATCCGGGATCGTCGAATTCCTCGGCTGCGTTGATCTCGACATGATTCGGATTGACGCCGATCCACGGTTCCGTCGCCGCGTCCGGCGCGGTGAAACCTGCATACCTGGAAGCATCCCACTGCATCGGCGTGCGTGCGTTGTCGCGGCCGATGAGCGCGAGCGCCGCCATCATCGATTCTGCGGACTGGCATTTTGCTTCTTCCACGCGCTGGCGGTAGGCGTTGATGGATTCCAGATCGCGATACTGCTCGAGCGTGGTGAAGTGTGCGTTGGTCATGCCCAGCTCTTCGCCCTCGTAAATGTAAGGGGTGCCGCGGTGCATGTGCAGCAGCATGCCGAACGCCTTGGCGCTCAGCTCGCGCGACTCGCGGTCCGTGTCATTGCCCCAACGGGAGACGACGCGCGGCTGATCATGGTTGCAGAAGAACAGGCTGGCCCAGCCGGCGTTCTTCACAGCCTCCTGCTGGTCGGCGAGGCGGGCGCGCAGATTCTTGACTTCGAACGGCACGGTGTTCCACTTGGAACCTTCCTGGTCGATGCCCACGTGGTCGAAGAGGAACAGCATGTCAAGTTCGCCGTTCTTCGGATCGGTGACATGCTCGTTGCGTGCCGGAGTGATGCCCGGCGCTTCGCCGACGTTCATATAGCCTTCGCGGCCTTCGAACACTTCGCGGCGCATTTCGGCAAGGAACTCGTCGATGCGCGGACCGTCGGAGCACCATGGGAACGGGCTGGAATAGCCTTCCTCACCAACCGGATAATCCTCAATCTCGCAGCCGTCTTCTCCCGGCAGCTTGCCGTTCTTATCAACAGTCTTCGAAACCTGCGTGATCACATCCATACGGAAGCCGTCAATGCCGCGATCCATCCACCAATTCATCATCTTGTAGACGGCCTTGCGCACTTCCGGATTCTCCCAATTCAAATCCGGCTGCTTCTTGGAATACTGGTGGAAGAAATACTCGCCGCGCTTCGGATCGTACTCCCAAGCGGAACCGCCGAAATAGGAACCCCACTGGTTCGGCTCGGCACCCGGAGTGCCCGGCTCATGCCCCGGCCTGGCTGGACGCCACCAATACCAGTCGGCATGCGGATCGTCCTTGTCGCGGGAAGCCTGGAACCAAGCATGCTCGTCGGACGTGTGGTTGACCACCAAATCCATCACGATCTTCAGACCGCGCTTGTGCGCTTCGGCAAGCAGCTCGTCCATGTCCTCCAAGGTGCCGAACAGCGGGTCGATGTCCTGGTAGTCGGAGATGTCGTAGCCGTTGTCGTCCTGCGGGGACCTGTAGACCGGGGACAGCCACAGCACGTCCACGCCGAGGTCGGCCAAATAGTCGAGACGGCTGGTGATGCCCTTCAGGTCGCCGATGCCGTCGCCGTTCGTGTCCTGGAAGGAACGCGGGTAGATCTGGTAGACCACCGCGTTGGCCCACCACGGGTTCGGGGTCGCGCCGTTGGAACGCACGGTGTCGGGAAGGGTGGAACGATTGAAATTCGTCATGTCGTGGAGCTCCTTTGCTTGACGTTTGTTGGATTTTCGTTCGATCTTTCGTGACTGACTCTGCCCGTTTTCAGCTCATGTCAGCTTCATGCAGAAGATCGATTTTGCCTACTCCCCTATGGTATGCAACCCTGTTTTTCTTTCTTTCCCGCGGCGAGTTGTGCAAAGCAAGAAAAGAATACGCTTCTTACGGACGCGAAAAACCAATCCGCAAAAATAAAAACGCGGGACGTTCCAGAAAGGGAAATGGAACGTCCCGCGCTGGGGAGTGGGATAGGCCAGTCCCGCTCAGAGCGGTGAAGTGTTACTTCCTGAACGGACGGCCTACGGCCGCGTTGTCCCTGCCTTCACTCGCCTATCGGCTCGCTCAGGGAGAGCCTATGAACAGACCACTGGGCTGTTCACTTAACGGCTCCCCTCATCACTCCACCGACGACCCACTTCTGGGCGAAGATGTAGACGATGAGAACCGGAGCCATGGCCATCAGATAGGACGCGAAGGCCATCGGATAGTTCGACGTGAACTGGCTTTGGAACACGTACTGTGCGAGCGGAATCGTCTGGTTGCTCTGGTCGGTCAGCGTGATCAGCGGCAGCAGGAAGTCGTTCCATGCCCACAACGCGGTCAAAATCGCAATCGTCGCGTTGATCGGTCCCATCAGCGGGAAAATGATTGTCCAGAAAATACGCCAGGTGGAAGCACCGTCGATACGAGCCGCCTCTTCCAACGAAATCGGAATCGAACGAATAAAACCAATCGCAATAAACAGGTTGGTGCCGATGCCAAGAATCGTGTACAGAATAATCAAACCAAGCTGATTATCAAGATGCAACGAACCCATTTCCTTCGCGATCGGAAGCATGATCACCGTGAACGGCACGAACATCATCGCAAGGAAGAAGTAGTACAGGAAACGGAAGAATCGCTTATCCATATTCCTTGCCACAGCATACGCGACGAACGTGTTCGTCAGCAGCGTCAACACCACTGCGCACACGGTGATGATTGCGGAATTAAGCGCGGCCTTCGGATAGTTCACCTTATTCCACGCATCGGCGAAATTATGCCATTCCCATGTGGCCGGCAAGCTGAACGTACCAGCCTCGCTCGGAGTCTTCAACGCGGTGACCACAGCGAAATACAACGGCACGAGCACGGTAAGGCTCAACACGGCCACAGCCGCGGTCAGCCACCAGTTGACCTTATGATCCCTGCGGATTTTCTCCGGCTTTTCCTGCGATTGAGTAGTCTTGGCTGCAGTCTTTGCAACAGTTGCGCTAGTCATGATATTTCCTCTTTACCTTCAGACTTTCAGACCCTTGCTCAGACCTTTTCCTTGCCGCTGAAGAACTTCAGCTGCACGAAGGCCAGGATTGCCAGCACGATGAAGAACGTGACCGCGTTCGCCATCTGGTAGGAGTATTCGCCATTGCCAAGGCCGTTCTGGAAGATCAGATACGAGACGGTTTCGGTCTTGGAATCCGGACCGCCCTTGGTCAATGCCATGATCTGGTCGAACGCGCCGAGCGAATTCTTGAGGCTCAACACCATGTTGATGGTGAAGAACGGGCCAATCAGCGGGAAGGTGATCTGCCAGAAGTTCTGCCAAGCGTTCACGCCATCAATCGCGGCCGCCTCGTAAATCTCGTTGTCGATGGTCTGTAGGCCAGCCAAGTACAGCAGTGTGGAGTAGGCAACGCCCTGCCAGATCGACAGGAACACAATCGGGAACCATGCCAAATCCGGATTGGAAATCATTGACGTCGACAGCCAATCAATATGCAGCGCCTGACCGAGCGCCGGCAGCGGCGTCATGAAAATGTACTTGAACACATAGCCGATCACCAACACCGACAAGGTGTACGGAATGAAGAAGATCGCACGGAACCCGTTTTTGAACGCGATTTTCGAATTCAGCAGCACTGCAAGGAACATGCCAAGAAAATTCGTGCCGATCGTAATCAAAATTGCGATGAAAATAGTAAACAGGTACGCGTGACCAACGCGAGAATCCTGGAACATCGCAATGTAATTCTTCAATCCGATGAATTTGAAATCACCGTAACCCTGCGAATTGGTGAACGAGTATGCCGCGCCCTGCAGGAACGGCCAATACAGGAAGATGGACACCAGAATCACAGCCGGAACGGTCATCCAATAAAATGCCGGATCGACCTTGCGCTTGGAATATTTCGAAACCTTATTCTTGGAAGTTTTTGCCGAGTTCTTCGCAGTATTTGCAGTATGTGCGGTAGTCATGTCCGTTCCTCCTCTCACCTGAAGTTTCTGGCTTCGATCTTGTCATATTCGGATTGCACGCTGTTCAGGAATTTTTCGGTGTTGCCCGACTGAACCAGCGTCTGCAGGAAGCCTGCGAGGTTGATGCTGGCTGGCACGTAATGGTCGCAGAAGTCGGCCAGTTTGCCCGCCTGGTAGAAGTCAAGCACACCGTTCAGCGCTTCATCGCCCACATACGTGTCTTTGTAAGGGGTAAATGCGGACTGCTGCTTGGAGTAGTCCTTGATGTTTTCGTCGTTCATCAGGAAGTCGATGAATTCGCGCGCTTCCTTCTCATGCTTGGTATGCGCACCCATGGTCAGGATCACGTCATCGCCTGCGGTGAGCTGCTGTTCTTTGGCATCATCAGTTGCCGGCATTTGCGCGAAACGCAGGTTGGCGTCGCTGTTGATGAGTCGGATCTGCGGAATCGCGTAGGTGCCGAGTGGCAGAATCGCGGCTTTGCCTGCGGCCAGATCCTGCGTGGCCTGCTGGTAAGTGACGGCCGGATTCTTCTGCGTGTAGTTCTGGTAGATCTCGACCAGCTGATCGCTGACAGTGCCCCACAGGTCGGAGAATTTCTTCGATCCGTCTTTGAGGGAAAGATATTCGGATTCCGGTACCAGCGTGGAGTTGAGTGACGCCAGCGGCGCCTGGAGTGTCCACGGATCGGCGGTGCTCGCTTCGATCGGTACAATGCCCTTGCTCTTGAAGCGTTGCAGCAGGTCGATGAATTCGCTCCACGTCTGCGGTGGATTGTCGGGATCCTCGCCCGCTTCCTCCCACACGTCGGCGTTGATGATGTAGCCGGACGCGTTGCCCGCATACGGCAGGCCGTACAGGCGCTTCTTGGATTCGTCGTTGGTTTGCACAAGGCTCTTGGCGATGTTCACCATGCCTGGATTGAGTTCGTCGACGATGTCGTCGTTGGTAAAATCGTGGAAGACACCTGCTTCGGCGAGCATACCGAAATTAATATCGCCATTGATAGTGATGACATCGGGTTCGCGATTTTTCACCAGTCGAGTACGCAAATCGGTGGTTGCGTCGGACGAATTGTTGACGTTGACTTTGATGTTGGGATGGGTTTTCTCGAATTCCTTTGCTTTTGCGGTGAACCAGTCCGCCGCTTCGGCTTTAAACTGGAAGAAATCCAAAGTGACAGTTCCAGCGGTGCTGTTGCCGCAACCGGCAAGACCGGCAGTCAATGCGACTGCGCATACGGCTGTGAGCGTACGGTATACAATCCTCCTGAATTTACCTACACTAGTGGTGGAATCAGGTTTCATTCTCGACTCCTTTGTATCTTTTCTCCATTACGGTGAAGCAGCTTCCTTACCGCATCACCGTTACTGGAAATTGTAGAAGGAGACAGTTTTCATTCCCAGCTCAGCGCGCCTGTGCGGGGCGGAAAACAAAAACGACGAGATTTTGTTACTCTGAGAAAGTAATTTGATGCACGATGTGCGCGAACGGGAGTACGAAGGATGGTGCAGATGGCGGTTTCACCTCTGCCACAGTGGTTTGAAGGCTCGGAATATACCCATAAAGTCGCGACTTGCGTCATGAAATACGGTCCGATTTCGCGTATTACTTTGGCGCAGATTTTAGGACTTTCACAGGGCGCGGTTTCCCGTATTACCAGCGATCTGATTTATGCTGGCGTGATCGAGGAGACGCCGATGCCGTCCGGCAAGGCCGGTAAACTGCCGAAAGGTTTCGTTCAGAAAGAAAATGCGGAACGTCGCGGCCGCCCGCAAACGGGATTGCGAATAATCGAGAACGCGCGATCTTTCGTCGGTATGAAAATCAATGCGACGCATATTTCGGCGGTTGCGGTCAACGCAATCGGGCAGATTATCACCGGATGCCACGATTTGGAAATCGAAGACACGTCGCCGCAAGCCGTGGTCGCGCTGATCAAACAACTAACGATTGACTGTTCCGACGAGGCGGAGATGGCGGGATGGCCGAAACCGTGCGCCGTGGGAATCTCACTGGGCGGGCATATCGTCGACAATGCCGTAGTGACGTTCGCACCGTTCATGCACTGGTCTCAGCCCGTGGAGCTCTCCGCTATGGTTCGCGAGGCTACTGGATTGCCGACGGGCATTTACAACGATATCGATTCGTTGGTCGTTGATGCCTGCATGTTTGGGTCCGGCGTTGGATTGGGTAGCTTCGCGGTACTGACGTTCGGCGCAGGCGTCGGCTATTCGTTGACGGTCAACGGCGAGCTGGTGAGCTGTCCGGATAAAAGTTACGGTTTGGTCGGGCATATTCTGGTCGATCCGGATGGACCGCGTTGTGTTTCCGGACACAAGGGATGCGCGCAATGCCTGTCCGACAACTCAATCGCGGCGGAATATTCGCAGATTATCGGACATCCCGCATCATTCGACGATTTCGCACGTGACGCACGCACGAACAAACCGCAGGCGACGAATCTGGTGAACCGCACCTGCTTCCGTCTCGGCACCATGGTGGCGACCATAGCCAATCTTGCCATGCCAGACAAAATCATGATCGCTGGAGAATCGTCGTTCATCGCGAAATTCGGCATTGACGACTTGCGCAACGGCATCAACATGTATCGGCATAGCCAGGCCGCACCAGTGGATTTTGAAATTCCCGACCATGATTGGGCATTGTGGGCCAAGGCTGCCGCAGCGCAGGCGATTCGGCAATATGTTGGCTGATTGATTACTTGATTGTTTTTTAATGCAAAAATCCTCCCTTTTGTTCAGGGAGGATTTTTGTTATGCGATTACGGCTTATTCAGCGCTCTCGACGGGCGCAAGCACGGCCTTGAAAAGGACTGCTTGCGCCGGATGCAATGCCGGCGGGCGGATGCCGTACGTGGCGAGCGCACGTCCGGTCATCTTCACACCTTCGACCTTCCACCAGCCGAGCGGGCTCTGTCCGTTGGTGATGTCTTGCTTGGCAAGGTCGAGGCTCACGTCGAGCGGAGACACCTCATACACCTTGTCGGGGTCGAGGCCGGGCAGGCGTACCGGCGAGGCCGGGTAGGTCTGCGAAGTGGTGAGCTGGGTGAAACGGTAGATGGCGGCCGCCTTGTTGGGCATGACCACACCATCCAAGCGCACTGCCGGATCGGCGGCGTCGGAATGCACGACTGTGTCGACGGCGAACCATTCGCGATGCTTCTTGAATTCGGCGACCCATTCGGCGAGCTTGTCGATGTCTTCCTGTGGTTCCTTGAGCAGGTTCCATTCGATGCCCATGTGTCCGAAGAAGGCCATGGCCATGCGCAGTTCCTGCGTGGTTGCGCGGTGCGTGGAGTGTGCCGGTGATGCGCCCACGTGTTCGCCGATCATTTCCGGAGGCACGAGCAGCGAGGTGTAGCGCTGGATGTCGGCGCGTTCCACCGGATCGACGCAGTCGGATCCCCAAATGCGGTCGGCTACTTCGAGAATGCCGAGGTCCACGCGGCCGCCGCCGGAAGAGCAGCTTTCGATTTCAAGTCCCGGATGTGCGGCCTTCAGATCGGTGAAAATGCGATATACGGCGAGCGTCTGCTGGTGCACTGCCGGGCGTCCGGTGCGCGGAGAGACGGCTTCGGTGACGAGCTTGTTGTGATCCCACTTGATGTAGTCGATGCCGAGTTCACCAACGAGCTTGTCCATTGCGTCGTAAATGTAGTCGTAGGCGTCCGGATTGGTCAGGTCCACAACCTGCTGGGTACGTCCCTGCATTGGCAGACGGCCTTCAGTGGGCTTCAACACCCAGTCGGGATGCGCGCGGAACAGGTCGGAATCCGGGTTGACCATTTCCGGCTCGAACCACAGGCCGAATTCGAGTCCCTTGCCGTGCACATAATCGGCGAGTGCCTTGAGTGACTTGTCGCCGTCGGGCCACACGTCTTGCGAGACCTGCCAGTCGCCAAGGCCGGAGGTGTCGTCGCGGCGGGAGCCGAACCAGCCGTCATCCACCACGAAACGTTCCACGCCACTTTCCACAGCCTTGTCGGCGAGTGCGGTGAGGGTGTCGTAATCATGGTTGAAGTAGACGGCTTCCCACGTGTTGAGAATGACCGGGCGTGGCTTGGGTGCGATGTTGTGTTCAACGAGCCAGTCGCGGTGCACGCGGCGAATGTAGCCGTGGAAGCGGGCTGCGACTTCGTTGAGGCCTTCGCCATAGGAGCCGATGAGCCATGGGGTGGTGTAGGACTCTCCGTTGGCGAGGCTGATTTCACCGCCGAACAGCACTTCGCCGCCGCCAATCACGCCGCTGGTATAGGGCAGGCGTTCCGCGGAAAGCACGCTGTTGCCGCTCCAGGCCACGTGTGCGGAGTAGACGTTGCCGTGCGTGAAGCCGAAGCCTTTTTCGCCGACGCTGAGCAGCAGGGTGGCATCGAAGTCTGGGCGTCCGGCCATGGATGCTTTGGCGAAGCGGCCGAGGGTGAAGTCTTGACGCTGTGGGGAGCGTTCGCGCAGATGGTGGCCGGTGGTGGTGAGGATTTCGTTGGCGTCGGCCGGCACGGTGAATGCGAGTTCGATCTTGCCGACTTCGAGCTGGCCTTCGCCGGTGTTCACGACTTCGGCGTTCTGGCGGATGAGGCCGGTTTCGTCGAGTTCGCAGGTCCAGATGAGTTTCACATGCTGTTCCACGTCTTCTGCGGTGACGGTAACAGTTGGGGTCTGCTTGGGTTCGTCGGCCACGCTCCAGCTCGGGTATCCGTCTTTTTCACCCATGACGTAGGTTTTGCCAGCTGCCACGGTTTCGGCGGTGATGTTGCTGACTGCGAACTTGCAGAACAGTTCCACGCCGTCGCGGCGCACGTCGAAGCGGGTTGCGCCAATCCAGGATTCGGATTGCGTGGGCAGTACGCTCGGCCATGGGGTGTAGTCGAGCGCGCCGGAAACGCGCTGTGGCATTTGCGCGTCGAACATGTCGATCACGGTTGCCGGGGCTGCGAGCGGACGGCCCCAGTGCACAAGTCGCGGCAGATCATTGCCGGGGAATACGAGTGCGAACGCCACGTTCGCGGCTGGCTGTTCGGCGTAGACCGCAGTGAGTTCGGTACCGTTGGTAGCGTTGCCATGGAAGGTCTGAATGAGCGTCATTGCAGCATCCTTTACATATTGCGATTGCCTTGTATTGTCACCTTCGATGATATGTCAAGCTTTATTTGTTGACGTCGTCGAGCGTGTTTCTTTCTTTCGGAAAGTATTTCTTGCGACCGTCAAATCACCGCAATCTTCTTCGTGAACGTTACTGCGCAGTCAGCAATCATCTTTACCGAGATTTACTTGGTATTTCAATATTTCTTACGTTTTTCTTGCGACTGCAAAATCGAGTTACCGTTTTCCAGCAAAAAAATCAGTCATTAATCGTGCGCATTCCATTTCGCACACACCACCGACGACTTCCGGAACATGGCCGACGTGAGGGTCACGCGGAATGTCCCAAATCGAACCGCATGCACCCAACTTGGCATCCCACGCGCCGAACACGATTCGTCCGACATGCGTTTGCAGACACGCGCCGGCGCACATCGGGCACGGCTCCAAGGTAACAATCAACGTGCAATCGGCAAGATTCCACGTACCAAGCGACCGAGCGGCCTGCGTCATGGCCTTGACCTCGGCGTGCGCCAACGGATCGGCATGCGCCTCACGCAGATTACGCCCCCGACCAATCACCGCTCCCCCAGCGTCAAGCACGACGGCACCGACCGGCACCTCACCCTCCGCTGCGGCTTCACGAGCCAACTCAATCGCAAGTCCCATGTCGTCACTCCACTGCATATCCGCCACTATACGGTTCCATTCACGTGAAGCAAAAGGCGAAACACACCCATAAATACCTCTTGGTAGGCTGGAAGAGTTTGGAAAATGCGCGCAAAGGAGGCACGTTGGCGGTATTCGAATTGATTGTATGTATTATCGCCGCGGTTGTGCTGTCTTCCTTTATCAGCCGTTTCATTCCCAAGGTTTCCACGCCTCTTGTACAGATCGCGTTGGGTGCGTTGGCATCGCAATTGCCGTTTTTCCCGAACGTCACGCTCGACCCGGAACTGTTTATGGTGCTGTTCATTGCGCCACTGCTGTATTTGGAAGCGCATGAGATCGACAAAAATGAGCTGTTGAAATCCGTTAAATTGTCGCTTTCATTGGCGATTGGATTAGCGATCGCCACGATGGTTGCCGTTGGTTTCGCACTGCATGCCGTATGGCCCGCAATTCCCCTTGCCGCGGCTTTGGCGCTCGGCGCAGCACTTGGGCCGACCGACGCGGTCGCCGTATCTTCGCTTGGCAAAGAAGCCGCCCTTACGCAACGGCAAACCAGCGTGCTCAAGGGTGAATCCCTGTTCAACGACGCGTCCGGCATCGTCGGCTTCCAGTTTGCGATTGCAGCGGCCATCAGCGGCGTATTCGAAGTGGGCGATTCTGCCATACAGTTCGTGTTCTCGTTCTTCGGCGGCGCTATTTTCGGCTTGGCAGTAGGCATGATCGCCGACCTGTTGTTTGAATCGTTGCGATCTTTCGGTTGGGAGACGACCACAAGCCGTATTTTGATGGAATTGTTCCTGCCGTTCATTCTGTATTTGGGTGCGGAAGCGGTGCATGTTTCCGGCATTCTTTCGGTAGTGACGGCCGGTTTGATCATCCGTTTCGACCGAACCGGCATCGGCCCGAATGTTGCTCGCACCAACATTGTCTCATCGAGCGTATGGGGGGTATTCTCGTTTACGCTCAACGGCACGGTGTTCATTCTGCTTGGCATGCTGCTGCCGAATGCGATGAGCGCAAGCTGGGATGATCCTCAGGTCAGCAATTGGCTGCTGCTGGTTGCGATTCTTACGGTTTCCGCAGTGGTGATCGTCATGCGGTTCCTGTGGATTTCGTTGATGCTGCGTCTCGCACGAGATACCGTCACCGGTAAGCGACGCAAGATGACGGCGCAACGTTGGCGTTCGGCCGCGGTTATGACGTTTGGCGGACCGAAAGGCACCATCACCCTGTCGTTGATGTTCACGATCCCGTACACCATTACGGGAGGCGCGTGGTTCCCCATGCGTGACGAGCTGATCTTCATCGCAGGTGGCGTGATCGTCGTAACCTTGCTGCTTGCCAACTTCCTGCTGCCTCTGCTGGCACCGAATCGCAATAAAGACGCTTCCGTGGAAATGACTGAAATCACTATCGAAGTGCTGCGACGGACCGTAGAGGAACTGACGGGACGAGTCACACCTGACAATCGTCGTGCGGTGCTGATGATCATCGACTCGTATACGAAACGTATTACACGGCTGAAGCAGCGCATCGGAGAAATCGACCCGCAAGGGTATATGCAACTGCAGATCAACGCGCTCAACTGGGAGAAGGAATACGTCAAGACGCGACTGGCGAAAGTCAAGGCGACGCCAAGCGACGACAAGGCAGCGCACGATTTGGAAATCGAAGCATGCGAGCGCCTGCTCGACCAAATCATGAGCTCGCTGCGCCATATCGAAACGGAACATAATTCCAGACGCACCATTTGGCGGGTAAAAGGCCGCTTCAGGGCGTTGCAGAGACGCTTGGGCACGGTGGTGAAGCGTGTGAACAGCCGCATTCGCCGCACTACCCCGCTGTTCAGCGACGATGAGCTGTTCGCGCACGTCCGCGTGGTGCAGGTGGATGCCATCGAACATGTGATCGACCGCCTGTATGAGGAGATGGGCCGCGACACGTACAACACGGAACATTGCTCGGCACTGCTGCTGGATTATCGACGAGGCGAGGCTACACTGAGGGCGCGCCCGAATGTGGGCACGAGCGCGGAGGCGCAGGCGCAGGCGGAAGACGTGAAGCGCGAAAGCTACGGCATCGAATTGGGCGTGATTCAGGATATGTACGAAGCGGGCGACATTACGCGCGCGCAGTCCAAGCAGCTGCGACGCAACGTGTATGTGATGAGTGTGGACGCCGACGCGCAGATCTAGCATCCAGCTGATCTGATGGGGTTAGCAAGCTGGCGTGAGCCGGCGGTCCGCCGTAGGTTTGTTTGCGGACGAGCTGTGTGGACGTGGAGAACGAGACAATTGCGGAAACGGAACACGCGTATAACGTGGCAAACTGAAGGCTATTCCACAATCCAAAACATGGGGAATTGAAATTCTCAGAAAGTTCCCAGAAAACACCAGACATGTACTCAGCATCGTCTGCTTATATAGGAGATGTCAGCAAAAGAGCCGACCAGGAACCCACAGCAGTTCCCGACAATTGAACCCTTTCTTCTTCTCTCTCCTTTCTCTCCCCGGTGGTCTTCTCTCCACCGGGGTTTCTTTTTGCCTTCAGCAGGGCGGATTCCTCCAGTCAGTGAAACAATCTGCCCGCTGGCAAGTCGCCCAGCGTCCCAAAACCTCCACCCACTGGAACAATCTGCCCGCTGACAGCCCACTCAAAGTCCAGATTCCCCCAGTCAGTGGAAGAATCCACCCGCTGGCAAGCCATCCAGAGTCCAGAAACCCCCACCCACTGGAACAATCTGCCCGCTTACAAGCAGCCCAACGTCCCAAAACCTCCACCCACTGGAACAATCCACCCGCTTACAGGCCGCTCGGCGTCCTAATCCTTCCAGTGACTGGGAGAATTACCCCGCTGGAACAGGTATATTGGAGGCATGAGTGAAATACGCGAGCACGAAACCAGCGATCCCCACGACTCCAGCAACCCAAACACCCCGACCGGTCTGATCGGACGCGAATCGCAGGTGGTTCCGGGGCGCTTCGGCGAGCCGCTGCAGGTCACGCACGTGCAGTATTCGCGAGGGGGTGGCAATGCGGCTCCACGACGCCCGCTGTTCCTCTGTCTGCACGGCTGGGGTTCCAATGAGGCCGATCTGGCAGACATGATGCGTTACGTGGCTCCCTACAACGATTTCGCTTCATTGCGCGCGCCGCTCGTGCTGCAGGAGGCCGGTTCCGGTGAATTCGGCTTCGGCCAGGGCGCGTACTCGTGGTTCCATGATTGCGTGCCGTCCGGCGAAGATCTGGATCGTGACGCGTATGCCGCCGCCCAAGCCATCGACAATTGGGTTGCGCACAATGTTCCCGAAGATCGCGCTGTAGTGCCGATCGGTTTTTCGCAGGGCGGTTTGCTGGCGATTCAATTGCTGCGCGTTCATCCGGAACGGTACGCCGCGTCGATTTCGCTTTCCGGCTTCCTTGCTCCAGGAATCGTTGCCGGCAGTGCACCTGCCGATAGTCGTATTGCGGAATTGAACATTCCCGTGTTCTACGGTTACGGCAAAAACGATACTGTGATTCCGATGCCTGAGATTTTTGCAACCACCGCTTGGCTGGACGAACATACGTTCCTCACGTCGAAAAGCTACCGCGGACTTGATCATGCGGTCAGTCTCAATGAGTTTAGCGATTTACGCGACTGGCTTGCAGCACACAATATCGCACCGGGAATTCTGTAAGAAATCCTGCAGAAAATCCGAAGCAACGGATTTTGCGCACCAAGCACACGGCAATCGTTACAGCCCAATATAAGCCACGATATAGCGATACCGCGTTAGACTAGAGCCAGCTAATAATCGTCGCGCAATTGCCGACATTCGTACGCTCAACCATACGAACATTCGAATGTCGGCGAGCGCCATACCGGCACATTCGCGTGCCTGGCAATAAGGAGTTTCGATGCTGCTGTCCGATCGCGACATTCTCGCCGCGCAGGCCGAAGGTCATATTTCACTCGATCCGTGGACCCCGGAAATGGTGCAGCCTGCTTCCATTGACGTGCGTTTGGACCGTTTCTTCCGCCTGTTCAATAATCATGCGTACACGTATGTCGATCCGGCTGAGAATCAGGGCGAGCTGACCGAGCAGTTCGAAGTGGCTCCGGGCGAACCGTGGATTCTGCATCCAGGTGAGTTCGCGTTGGGTTCCACGTGGGAGTATGTGAAGCTTGATCCGACGATTGCCGCCCGCTTGGAAGGCAAGAGCTCGCTGGGCCGCTTGGGTATTCTCACGCATTCCACCGCAGGCTTCATCGACCCTGGCTTCGAGGGGCATATCACGTTGGAATTGTCGAATGTGTCGACGTTGCCGGTGAAGTTGTGGCCGGGCATGAAGATCGGTCAGATGTGCTTCTTCCAGCTCAGCTCCCCCGCCGAACATCCTTACGGTTCGCAAGGCACCGGCTCGCATTATCAGGGCCAGCGAGGTCCGACGCCGAGCCGTTCCTACGTGAACTTCTACAAAGCCGACATCGCCGACTGATTACCGAATATTCAGCACGGATTGCTGAACGCGGAATAGACAATACCGTTGCAGTCAGCCGCAAACACGGCCAGTCATGGAACACTATCGGTCGTGCGCTTGGCGTCACCGCCGAAGCCGCACGTCGCAAGTATGGGAAGCGCCAACTGCAGACGGCGTGATTGAAACGCATAAAACGACGAATGCGTCTGCGATAAACATCGCACGGCGCGTGGAGTACAGCGAGCGGGGCTATTCTCGATTAGGAATAGCCCCGCTCGCTGTTTATGGCTTATGACTAGTGCCCTTTAGCGCTTGTACATGGCGCGAAGGACGCATTTGCGCAGTTCGGAGGCGATGAGCACGATCATGGCAAGACCCAAGCATTCGACCCATGCGCCGGCGCTGAGCGGTACCGTCCCAAAAGCGGTGTTGAGGAACGGAATGTAGATCACCGCCAACTGCAGCACCGTGCTCAGTGCGAGCGCGCCCCATAGCCACTTGTTGGAGAACAGGCCGACGAACGCCGACTGCAGGTGCGAACGAGAGGCGAGCGCGTTCAGCATCTGGGCAAACACGAGAATCGTGAAGCCCATGGTGCGCGCTTCGGTCATTTGCGCGTCGTGGCCGATCGCATCGACGGAACGGTCGGTGAACAGGCCTCCAGCCAAATGCATGTCCATGCCGATCAGGGTGACGGCCGCCATAATCACACCGATGAAAATGATGTCGCCCCACATTTCGGCGTCGATCACACGATCCGTGAGTTTACGCGGTTTGCGTGCCATCACGTCATCGGTAGACGGGTCAACGCCCATAGCGAGCGCGGGCGCGGCATCGGTGAGCAGGTTGATCCACAGCAGCTGTGTGGCGAGCAGCGGGACGATAACGCCTTGGCTGCCGGGCTGGGTGATGCCAAGGAATCCGGCAAGCATCACGCCGCCGAACACGGTGAACACTTCGCCCACATTGGAGCTAAGCAGGTAGCGCAGGAACTTGCGGATGTTGTCGAAAATGCCTCGTCCTTCGCGGACCGCTGCAACGATGGTGCTGAAGTTGTCGTCGGCGAGAATCATTTTCGCGCTTTGCTTGGTTACTTCAGTGCCGGTAATGCCCATGGCGACGCCGATATCGGCGGTTTTGACGGCAGGAGCGTCGTTCACACCATCGCCGGTCATGGCCACGATGTTACCTTGCCGCTGCAACGATTCGACGATCTTCAGCTTGTATTCCGGCGCGACTCGCGCGTAGACGGACACTTCACTGGTCACCTTGTCGAAGGCCGCTTCGTCGGGCAGTTCGTCAAGCTGGCTGCCGGTCATGGCCTTGCCACCCTTGTCGATAATGCCCAAGTCGGTGGCGATGCGAGCCGCGGTCAGCGGGTGGTCACCGGTAATCATTACCGTGCGAATGCCGGCGCGATGCGCCTCTGCCACGGAATCACGCACTTCCGTACGCGGTGGATCGATGATGCCGACCATGCCGACCCAAATCAAATCCTTCTCAAGCACATCGCTTTGTTCCGCAATATCGGCAACATGGCCCGCGGAATTCAGCATTACTCCCGGCACTTGCGCAAGCGAAGCGGTACCGAGCGGACGGTAGGCCTGGCCCAACGTGCGGTACGCGTCGGAAGAAAGCTGTTCGACAGTCGCAAGAATCTGCTGACGATCACCTTCCGTAAGTGGGCGGACGGCACCGCCGACCGCAATTCTGCTGCAATATCCAAGAAGCACATCGGGGGCACCCTTGGAGAAGACGGTCAGACGGCCAGCGTCGGCGTTGTCTTGCGCCACGATGGACATGCGCTTACGTTCGGAAGTAAACGGGATTTCGCCGACGCGCCCGTAGTTGGCATACTTGCGATTCGCTTTCACTTTTTGTGCTGCGACGATGAGTGAGACTTCGGTCGGGTCGCCGACTGCCTCCCACGTTACGTTTTCCGCATTTCCGGCAGAAGCAGCAGATTCGCGCAGTTCGCCGTCGTTCGCCAGCGCACCCACGGCAAGGGTTGCGACGGCCTCCGATTCGATGATCTCGCGTATTTGCGCATGTTCCATGATCTGCGGATCGACCACCATGCGGCCTTCCGGCGCATAGCCGGTGCCAGTGAGCTGCACTTCGCCGCTCGGCGTGACCACACGTTCCACGGTCATCTCATTGCGGGTGAGCGTACCGGTTTTGTCGGAGCAGATCACCGACGCGGAACCGAGCGTTTCCACCGAATGCAGCTTCTTGACGATCGCATTGTGCATGGCCATGCGCTGCACACCGAGTGCAAGCACTACCGTAAGAATCGCAGCCAAACCTTCCGGCACGGCCGCGACCGCCAACGAAACGGCCAACAGCAGCGAATCGATCACATCGTGAACGTCGTGGAAGCCTTCGGTAAGCGCAAGCGCGACCAGCACCACGACCGCGATGATGCATACCGCGGTGCCGAGGATTTTGGAAACGTAGTTCATTTCCTTTTGCAGCGGGGTTTCGTCGTCTTCCGTGGCTTGTAGCAGATCCGCGATTTTGCCGACCTGCGTACCCATGCCGGTACTGGTTACGATGGCTCGGCCGGTGCCTTGCGTTATGGACGTGCCGTTGAACACCATGTTGGCACGGTCGCCGAGAGCTTTCGCCTGTGCGAGGGTGTCGGTCTTTTTGCCGACGGGCACGCTTTCGCCGGTAAGGCTGGCTTCCGCGACGCGCAGGCTGGCGGCCGCGAAGAGACGCCCGTCCGCGGAAACGGAGTCGCCTTCACCGAGCACGATAATGTCGCCGGGCACCACGTCAACCGTGTTGATGCGGGCGATTTGGCCGTCACGCAGCACGTTGGTCTGCGGCGCGGTCATGCTGGAAAGAGCTTCGACGGCCGCTTCCGCCTTCGATTCCTGAATGTAGCCGAGCACCGCGTTGACGATGAGGATGAGCACGATGACGATGGCGTCGAACGGCAATGCTTCGCCGCCTTCCGCACCCGGTACGGCGTTGGCCCGTTCGATGAACCATGCGACGAGCGAAATGCCGGTTGCAGCCAACAGCAGGTAGACAAGGGGGTCTTTGAATTGTTCGAGGAATTTCTTCCATTTCGGCACCGGTGGTGCGGACGCGAGTTCATTCGGTCCGTACTTGTCGAGTCGCCGCTTGGCTTCCGCTTGGCTCAGGCCGGTATTCAAATCGACGCCAAGCGATTGCGCTACGGTTTGCGCATCGGCGAGCGACGGATCAACTTGCTTTTGCGTAACGGTTTTCGTTGCTTGTTCGAAATTGCCCGCACTGGTATCGCGGAATTGGGTGGATTGATCTTCCTTGCGATCAACCATGATGATCTCCTTGGGAGCGCCGCGGAGTAGTCAGCTCTCCCCTGCCGTTGCGATAGTGCGAAAATCGCGGAAAATTGCGATTTCACAAACACTCGCCAAGCTGGGCAATGCTGCGCGGTTGCGGACACCGGGCGTACGCCATCGGTGCATTCCTGCCATTATTGCACACCGTGACCATTTTGCAAGAGTGCCACACACCGTCTTTTGTCAAAATTTCGCAAATTCGTGAAACATGTCGTGAAACATAATTTGCAATCTCGCTTTAATCACATATCCAATCGATTGTTCCATCGCAAGACAACCTGGGCCGCAACGTCGCTACCATTTTTATTGGAAAAACGTGAGGTCACCAGATCAAAATCGTGTGGCAATTTGTTCAAATCGCGTGGCAAGACAGCCAAATCATGCGACCCATCCATCAAAATGGACGATGAGGAGGATTTTGTTGATGGCTTAAATTAGACAGATTGCCTAGAATGAGGGGGTAGGGCTTCCGAAACGTTTGAGCGCAGGCGGACACATTCACACACGTCCGAACGTCACGAAGCAAGCTCTTCAAGGAAAGGGGCCATCATGAGCGACGCAATGAACAACCCGTATGCGAACAATCCGAATCCGAACGGCAGCAACGGACAGCATCCGCAAGGTCAGCCGGAATACGGGGCATACGCGCCAAATCAGCAATCGCAAGGCCAACAGCAGAGCGGCAATCCCAACAATTCGAGCAATCCGTATCCGAGCGAGCCGCAGACCCCACGCTACTTTGACGGCCCCAACGCCAACCAAAACCCGAACCAGAACGGCTTCTTCTACGCGAGCTACACCACCGGCCAACCGTACGGACAGCAGAACAGCCAACCAGGAACCGGCAACGACAATTGGCAGCCGATCAGCCCGTTCAAACTTGCGGAGGAATGGCTGCCAAAGAAGGCGAAGAACGCGATCCGCGGCACCTACGCAATACTTGGCATCGCCGCCATCATCCTCGGCCTGGCACTGCTGATCTGGCCAGGAGCCACGCTGAAAGTCGCCGCAATCGCACTCGGCGCATACTTCGTGGTTTCCGGCGTGGTCCGCATTGTGACCGCAATCGTGGAACTCGGGCTTCCGGGCGGATGGCGCGTGCTTGACATTCTGATCGGTCTGATGCTGTCTGTCGGCGGTGTGGTCATGTTGAAGAACGCAGCGCTTTCCGGAGCCACGCTCGCGGTGCTCGTCACCATGGTGGTCGGCCTCGGCTGGATGTTGGAAGGCGTGATGGCGCTCGTGGAATCATGGCGCATGCCAAGCTCCGCATGGGCCGTGATTTACGCGCTGCTGTCAATTGTCGCGGGCTTCATCGTGCTGTTCTCCCCCATCAGCTCCACGACCTGGCTGATTCTGTTCGGCGGATGCGCGCTTGTGGTGATCGGCATCGTCGCGATCGTGCGCGCGTTCACTTTCGGCAAATCCAATCGCAAGTAATTTTCACGGCGAAGGCCGTAGAGTCTGATTATCTCTGTTTTCCCAAGGGCACCAAGCAATAGCTCAGTGCCCTTTTTTCACGCCTATCGTCGTCCGCTTTTCATATGTTATTACTTTTTTCAAGATTAGCCGATGATTTTACAAAAGAAGTGACGATCGTCGCATGACATCGATGGTTTACCCGGCTTGGAATAAAGGCACAACAGAAGAACGAAGAAAAAAGACAAACACAATACAGACTTACGGCAGCGGCCAGAGGAATGACAAGAAGAAAAGACGCGCCGCCAAGCCAAGTGAAAGGAAACATCATGAAGAACAACACTTTTGATCAGATCATCAACTCCGACCTCGCCTCCATCGACCCGGGCTTCGGCCAGTTCGCTCTCGCCAAGGCCTCCGCCGACCTGATGAAGAAGGTCCTCAACAAGTAAGACCGCTTCCTAGACAGGAGGCAAGGCGCAGGCGCGGCAGCACCCCGCTCCGCTTCTTTCCAATCCTTAAATCACATAGCGGGAGGCCGCGGTTCCAAACGGAATCGCGGCCTCCCGCTTTTCGCACGCGCACGCATACACACACGCACCTGCCCTGCCGGCAATATTCACCATTCGCTCCGCGTAATCATGCCAATACATCGTTTTCCACCTAACTTCGCACGAACTTAACAGCAAACTTAACAACTGCGAAGTTGCTGTTAAGTTATGTTAAGCTTGTTGCAAGTAAATGGATTTGCGCCAGGGGGACGGTCATGAACGCAAGTGAACTCAAACATCTCATCTTACAGATGCGTCAAATCGGCAACGATACTCAAACCTGCGAAGTCAAGGAAGCACGTAACAAAATACCTGAAAGCATCACCGATACCCTGTCCGCCTTTTCCAACGGTAACGGAGGCACCATCATTCTCGGCGTATCCGAGAAGGAAGGGTTCACGCCGGTGGAATCCTTCGACGCGCGCGCCATACAGGAAGCGCTGAGCGCCAAATGCGAGCAGATGACGCCTCGCGTACGGCCGACGCTGGAAGTAATTCCCTTTGAAGGCACCAACGTTCTCATGGCGCACATCCCCGCAATGCCACTCAAAGACAGACCGTGCTACATCACCACTAAAGGACGCTACCAAGGGTCGTACATCCGCACCGGTGACGGCGATCGCAAGCTCACCCAATATGAAATCGACCGCCTCATGGAAGAACACAGCCAGCCCACATTCGACGACGAAATTGTGGCGCAGGCCACACTAGACGATCTGAACCACAATCTGCTTTCCCAATTCATCAACCGTCAACGTGAATTGCATCCACGTATTTTCGGCACTCGCAGTGACGAAAACATCACCATCAGCATGCACGTCGCAAAAAAGGACGATGAAGGAACCATCCGGCCAACGCTTGGCGGCCTGCTGGCACTCGGATCATTCCCTCAGCAATTCTTCCCGAGGCTTAATATCACTTTCACCGCTTTCCCAGGTATCACCAAAGCCGAAATAGTGGACGAGAACCGCAGATTCCTTGACGCACAGACCATCATCGGCCCCATTCCTTTCATTATTGAAGACGCATTGAATGCCGTCACCAAAAACATGCGTACCGGAGCTGTAATCGAGGGAGCATTTCGCCAGGATGTGCCCGATTATCCGCGTAAGGCGGTTCGCGAGGCAATCGCCAACGCACTCATGCACCGCGATTACTCGCCAGACGCCCGCGGATCACAAGTGCAGGTGAACCTATATGCCGACCGGCTAGAAATCCTTAATCCCGGCGGATTGTTCGGCAACGTAACCATCGACACGTTGGGCACCGTGGGCATCTCTTCTTCAAGAAACCAATTCCTTTCCAACATTCTGGAAACCACACCATATCCCGGTGGCGGGTATGTTGTAGAGAATCGCGGAACGGGTTACCAAGTCATCGAAGAGCAGCTCCAAGCTGCGCTCATGAATCCACCGAAACCGCTTAACACGTTGACTTTTTTCTCATTGACTTTCAACAAACGCAGAATGACGAAAAGCGAGAAAACCAATACTAACCCACTATCCGTAGAAGAAGCAATCATCGAACTGCTGAGCAAGCGCAGTTCCGCAACTTCAAAGGAACTGTCTGAGCTATCGGGGCTATCCCGTTCGACCATCACCACTCACCTGCGGACCATGATCGCTAACGAAATTGTGGAGCCGACGGAACCGGCGCGCAGCCCAAAACAGCGGTATCGGCTGGCCGGGGAATAACCCATCTCACCAACTTCGTACGAACCCCACCAGCAACCGGCCAACGCACAATGCAGGTAGCATCGGCAGGCTGGCCGCAACAAGCGGACAGACTGACGTCACCGGTTTCGTTCTGCGGCAATTCGAGTCGTTCCGAGCCGAAACACTCCCAAATAACCATCGGAAGCAACGTTATGCAGGCAGATTATTTACATTTTCTTCAAGATGGACCGATGATCATACAATAAAAATAAGGATTACGGAATGACAAACGCATACCGGCGTGCCTATAGTGAGGGCACAACAGAAAAACAACAGAAGAACGAAGAACAAGAGAACAAAGACAGCAGCGACGACCGCGCAACGTGAAGAAGACGGAAGACAAAAGAGACCAGGCGGCCGTCCGAAAGGAAACATCATGAAGAACAACACTTTTGATCAGATCATCAACTCCGACCTCGCCTCCATCGACCCGGGCTTCGGCCAGTTCGCTCTCGCCAAGGCCTCCGCCGACCTGATGAAGAAGGTCCTCAACAAGTAAGACCGCTTCCTAGACAGAAGGCAAGGCGCAGGCGCGGCAGCACCCCGCTCCGCTTCTTTCCAATCCTTAAAACACATAGCGGGAGGCCGCGGTTCCAAACGGAATCGCGGCCTCCCGCTTTTCACGTACGCCGGCTACACCTCCTCAGCAGCGAGATTACGGGCTGCGGCACGTTCACGGGGACCGCGTGTCACATAGAAACCAATCGCCACAATCACGAACATCACCGTGCAGCAGGTCCACAGCACGTGGCTGCCGAACGCGTTCAGAATCCAACCTCCGACAAGCGGCGAGAACGCATTGGACAGCGACCACACCAGGTTGTACAGGCCCTGATACGTGCCGCGCACATCCTTTGGCGCGATGTTCGCCACCGTCGTGGCGGCAATCGGGAACGTGCCAAGCTCGCCGAGAGTCCACAACACGGTCGCAATCGCAAATGTCACCCACGAATCGGCGCCGATTTGGAACGCGTAACCAACCGCCGTGATGGACATGCCAAGCACCAGCACACGGGTGTTGCTCATCCGCTGAAACAACGCGATCGCTGGAATCTGCAGCAAGCACAGAATGCCACCGTTGATGGTCAGCAGGCTGGAATATTCGTCCGTGCCGAGCCCAATCTGCGTCATGGAGATCGGCAGGCCGCTGACGATCTGGTAATACGCCAGCGTGTACAGGAACATCAGCACCACCATCGACATGAGCGCTTTGTCGGCGCACGCGCGACGATAGCTACGCCATATGGAGAATTGCTGCGATTGGGTAGTTTGTGAAGTTTCAGAACGTTCCATAGGTTGTTTCACGACGCGTTTCACAAACCGTCCGGTAACGCGCACACCCAATCCAGCTTCCTTGAAGAACACCATCATCAGCAACGTGGCGAACACCAGCACCGCCGCTTCCACATAGAACATCAGCGAATAGGAAATCTTGACAAGCTGGTTGGCGATGATCGGCCCGATCGCAAAACCGAAATTCACAGCCCACGTCTGCAACGAATACGCGCGCTTCTGCTTACGGAACGGGACAACGTCGGAAACGTACGCCGAGACCGCGGGCGTCGGCATGGAGGAAATCACACCGTATATCAGCAACGCAATCGCCATAATCCAAGGATCGCCGATAAAAGCCAGCAAAACCAGCATCGCAGCGGAACCCAAGTTGCCGATGACAATCATCGCAGGCCGCCCGAATCGGTCAGACAACGCGCCACCGTACAGGCAGCCGAAAATGCCACCGAAACCGTACATGGAAACGATGGTGCCGGCCACGCCCGCGCTCACATGCATGTCGGAAACAAGATACATGGAAAGGAACGATGTGACGAAACGGCCCATCCACAGGATGAGCAACGTGACCCACAAACCCCAGAACATGACGGGCAAACCAAAAAACTCTCTTCTTTTCTCCATTCCATCCATCATATCGGTTAGGAGCGAAGCAGCCGTTTTTCCCGGGGTGCTGGGACAATAGGCAGTTATGGCAATGAAAAAAGGACCGACCAAGGGGTCGGGTGGAAAGCATCGTAACTCGCTGAGGGGCAAGGGACCAACTCCCAAGGCCGAAGACCGGGTGTATCACAAGGCTTACAAGGAAAAGCAGGCTACCAATCGCCGTAAGATGGCGGATCCGCGGCTGGCAGCACGCCGTCGCGCGGCAAAGTTCAGCTCGGAATCCGATGATCTCGTCATCGGCCGCAATGCCGTGCTCGAGGCGCTGCGCTGTGGTGTGCCCGCAAGCACGCTGTATGTGGCCGCGCGCATCGAGCACGACGACCGCACGCGCGAAATCATTCGCCTCGCCGGCATTCATGGGCTGAACCTTATGGAAGCCGACCGTTTGGAAATGGATCGCATCGCACGCTCCTCCAACCATCAGGGCGTGGTGATGAAGGCGCAGCCGTTCCAGTATTCCTCACTCGCCGAGCTGGTGGAACGCGCCGACAAGAAGTCCCGCGCCATGGAAGCGGCCAACTCCGCAAGCGCACGCATTGCGGCACGTCCGCTGTTCATCGCGCTTGATGGCGTCACCGATCCGCAGAATCTGGGTGCGGTCATCCGTTCCGCAGCCGCATTCGGCGCCAACGGCGTGATTCTGCCGGAACGTCGCTCCGCTTCAGTCACCGCAGCCGCATGGAAGGTGTCCGCAGGCGCAGCCGCACACATGCCGGTCGCCCGCGTGGTAAATCTCACCAAAGCCATTGAAAGCCTGAAGGAACGCGGATACTACAGCGTCGGCCTCGACGGTGGCGGTGACGCCCTCGTTGGCGAAACCGGTTTCGAAACCGACCCGCTGGTCGTAGTGCTCGGTTCCGAAGGCAACGGCTTGAGCCGTCTCGTACGCGAGGCATGCGATTCCATCGCAGGCATTCCAATGTCGAACATGGTCGAGTCACTGAACGCTTCCGTCGCAGCAGGCATCACGCTGTATTCCGTCGTACGTGCCCGCCGCGAAGCCGGTGCCGCAGCCGACGCGAAGTAGACAACGCGCAAAGCAACAGCAAGCACAGCGAAACTGCGGAAGCAAACACGGCAAAGCAGCACGTCTGAAATGATTATGAGCGGATAGTCCATACGGATTATCCGCTCATTTGTTATGCAAGTCTGTACTTGGATTGATTCTGGGCTTACCGCAGACCCACTCCCCCGCCATCGCCTCGTCTCAGGGCACATTGGAAAAAGCTCCACTGGAGCTTTTTCTATCAATGTGCCCATACAGCTGCGTCGGGATCGTCGTCGGGGTTGTAGCCGTCGTCGGGATCGTCGTAGGTGTATTCGTCGTCGATCACACCGGAATCGGCTTCGGCGTTCAACGCGTCCACATCCTTCGTGGTGAGCTTGTACTGCGGAAGCACCTTCTCCACATAGCTTTGCACAGCCTCGGCCATCGGCACATCATGACCCGCCTTCTCGGCCAGGAACCAACGGTGGTCAAGCACCTCATGGAAGAACTGCGCCGGTTCGATCTGCGAACGGTATTCGCGCGGAATCATGCGCACGGTCGGCTCGAACACTTCACGCATCCAATCGGTGGCAACAATCTCAAGATCCTCACCATCACGCCATGTGGAAGCACGGTAGGCGTCCAAATCGTTGAGAAGTCGACGAGCCTGATTCTCCTGCACATCAAGACCAGTCAAACGCAGCAGCTTACGATTCGCATAACCGGCATCGACCACACGCGGACGCACCAGCACACGCTTGCCATCCTCAGCGGTCTTCATCTCCAGCTCATCCACATCAAAACCAAGCTCATTTAGCTTGTTAACGCGCTTCTCAATCTTCCACATCTCATCCGGACCGAACTTGTCGGTATCAGTCAGCGCGCTCCACAGCGAATGATAACGATCCACCAAACGGTTGCCGATCTCAATCTCATCAACACCGCTCGGCAGCAGCGAACCGGACGAAAGATCCATCAATTCGCCAATAATGTTCGTACGAGCCAAATCAACATCGTACTCGCGCTGGCCTTCCGTCAGATTAATCTGCAGATCACCGGTTTCCGCATCAACCAAAAATGCGGAGAACGCGTAGGCATCACGCAGGAACAACACGTTCGACAGCGACACATCGCCCCAATAGAAGCCGGCCAAATGCAAGCGCACCATCAGTACAGCCAGTGCGTCAATCAGTCGTTCCGCGGTATCAGGGCGCAGATTACGCGCGAACAGCGCACGATACGGCAGTGAGAACTTCAAATGCTTGGTAACAAGAATCGCTTCCAGCGGCTCGCCTTCACGGCTATGACGGCCCGTGACCACGGCGATCGGCTGCACGGTCGGCAGTTCCAGCTTCTGCAGGCGACGCAGCAGCTCGTATTCTCGTTCCGCCACATTGCGCGTGATTTCCTTCATGGCGTACACTTCGTCACCCACGTGCACGAAACGCACCACGTGCCTGGAAATACCACGCGGAAGATTGGCCAGCAGGTCTTCCGGCCAAGTAGCCAGCGGCTTTTCCCACGGCAGGGTGAACATCTTCGGATTCGAGCTTGCGGCGGTGATTTTCAGCGCCTGCGGCTCCGGAGATTGTGCGGCCGGATCTCCGGCCTGCACGGAAGTTGCTTTCAGCACACGGGGATCCATCTGTGGCAATTCAAGAGATTCCATAAATCAACAATTTACCTGTTGACCTACCCGAAGAAGCGAGCATGGACGAATCCGTTTCACCTGCCGATATTTCATTCATCGATATGCGATAATCATCATTGAAATTCCAATGTCGCATTTCATTTGAGATCTCACCATTGCAAACTCAATAATAGAATCTCACTACAGGAAAACAAATTTCACTATTGCAGATACAACAAAAGAAGCCCCGCACCAACTGAACTGCGCCCCGTTTGTTGGACGTTGTTAATTAGGATACAGCCCTAGACCGCGAGGGACATGCTCCGGAACTCC
>NZ_JBBMFR010000014.1:0-25053 GCF_040095915.1 Bifidobacterium hominis
GGGAGAGTAGCGCGCCGCCGCATTCTACTTGAGGGGGTTCCCGTCGAGCGTCACGCTCCGGGAACCCCCATTTTTTTTTTTATCCGCTCGCGTCCCCTTTTCATCCGTCTCCTGGTCCTTGCTCCCCGTGGCATGCAGGAGTTTTTATTTTGCGGCACCTTTGTATCGCATGGTCTGTCGGCGTGACTGTTATTAATGATGTGATGAGTCTCACGCGTTATACCCGCGCGGGTTCCAGAGAATCACGTTACGATAGAAAACGGCAGAAGCCAGATGATTGACAATCAGCGAAAGGACCGATGATGACTCTTCTGCAGCATGAACTGACCGATTTTAAGGTGAACGCGTTCCAGAACGACGAGTTCCATGAGGTGACCAAGGCTGATGTGCTCGGCCACTGGTCCCTGTTTTTCTTCTACCCGGCTGATTTCACTTTCGTGTGCCCCACTGAGCTTGAGGATCTGGCTCGCAACTACGCCAAGTTCAAGGAAATCGGATGCGAAATCTACTCCGTCTCCTGCGATACCCATTTCGTGCACAAGGCATGGCATGATGCCAATGAAAAGATCGCCAAGATTCAATATCCAATGCTTGCTGACCCGACCGCTCTATTGGCCAAAGATCTTGATACCTACAACGAGGTCGATGGCATGGCTGAACGCGGTGATTTCATCGTGAGCCCCGAAGGCAAGGTCGTGGCCTATGAAGTCATCTCCTCCAACGTTGGCCGCAATGCCGAAGAACTACTACGCCGTGTGCAAGCCTCTCAGTTCGTCCACGAACATGGCGATCAGGTCTGCCCTGCCAACTGGACTCCGGGCGAGGACACCATCGAACCTAGCCTCGATCTTGTTGGCCAACTGTGATCGTTATTTGACGGACGGATTGTCAATCTAATCCGACGGGTTGTCCGGAGAACCTCCGGGCAACCCCTTGAACAGACAGATTAAGGCGCGAAGGGATTCATTATGTCTCGAAATGATTTGTACGATGTCATAGTTGTCGGCGGCGGTCCCGCTGGTCTGACGGCGGGATTGTATCTGGCCCGTGCCCGATATCGCGTGCTGATTCTCGAGAAAGACGATTTCGGCGGACAGATCACCATCACCAATGAGGTGGTCAACTATCCGGGTGTCGGCCGCACCACTGGCCGTGAGCTTACCCAGACCATGCGTCAACAGGCGCAGGACTTCGGCGCTGAATTCCTTTCCGCCGAAGCCATCGGCCTCGACGTGCATGGCGACGTCAAAACCGTGCATACTTCACGCGGCGACTTAAAGGCTTTCGGTATTCTCATCGCCACCGGCGCCAGCCCACGCAAACTAGGGTTCGAAGGGGAATCCGAATACGCTGGCCGCGGTGTGGCCTACTGTGCTACCTGCGATGGCGAATTCTTCACCGGCAAGGAAGTACTGGTGGTCGGAGGAGGGTTCGCAGCAGCCGAGGAATCCGTGTTCCTGACCACATACGCCTCCAAAGTCACCGTTCTCGTGCGGGAACAGGATTTTACTTGCGACGCCACGGTGGCCGCCGCAGCCAAAAACAATCCAAAAATCGACGTGCGTTACCAAGTCGAGCTGCAAGGCGTCACTGCCGGTCAAGGCGGTTTGCGTGAAGCTACGATCCTGAACCGGGCCACCGGCCAGACCGAAACGTGGAAACCTGCTGACGGTGGCACGTTCGGCGTGTTCGTGTTCGCAGGATATGTGCCCGCCACGAATCTGGTGCGCGGTGTGGTGGAACTGGACGATTATGGTTACGTGGTCACGCACGGCTATCTCGAAACATCGGTGCCGGGCGTGTATGCGGCCGGTGATCTGCGGGCCAAAAACCTGCGGCAAGTTGTTACTGCCACCGCCGATGGTGCTATTGCCGCGGTGGAGTTGGAACGGTATGCCAAGCGGATGAGCGAGAAAACCGGTTTGATGCCACAGCGCCCGACCTCTTGCGTCTACGAGCAGTCCACGGCGAAGACAGATGCCGCCTCGTTGGCTGACACCACGCCCGCACCGGCACCCGTCAAACGCAGCACCGATGCCGCTGCCGCAGCAAACGCCGTCAGGAAGCCCGGCGAATTGTTCTCCGACACCACCAAACAGCAGCTCAACGTGGTCTTTAACCGTATGTCTCGCCCGGTCACGCTTGCTTTGGAACTGGATGATACGCCGCTGTCCACGGAACTGCGGGGATTCATTGATGCGATGGTCGCGTTATCCGATGGCAAGCTGAAATCGGTAGTGGTCGATGGTGAGTACGAGAAGGATGATGCGGGGCGTGCGGTATTCGACGTGGAACACGTGTTGCCGGCAGCACGTCCATGCGTGCGCATGGTGGTGGATGGCAAGCCGACCGGCCTCGCCTTCCATGGCGTGCCCTCCGGCCATGAATTCAATTCGTTCGTGCTGGGCCTGTACAACGTGGCCGGTCCCGGTCAGCCGTTGGACGATGATCTGATCGAACGGGCGCGGTCCATCACGGACCCGTTGGACATCATGATTCTCGTCTCGCTCACCTGCACGATGTGCCCGGAGACCGTGCTCGCTTCCCAGCGTATCGCCTCGCTGAACCCGGCCGTGCGCGTCGAGGCCTACGATGTTGCGCACTTCCCCGAGCTTAGGGACCATTATGGCGCGATGAGCGTGCCCTGCATCGTCATCACACGGGCCGACGGCACGCAGCGGGTCGAGTTCGGCAAGAAGAGCATCCCGCAGATGCTCGAATTGGTCGGCGCGTAAATACGATTTGTTTCGACTGGCCGCCGGACGGTCTTGTAATGCGGGCGGGGAGGTCTCTGCCCGTTACAGGAGCATATATGAGAACGCCTCGGCTGCTGAACCGGTTCATCACAGCAGCCGAGGCGTTTGATAAAGACTTTTAGGAATCTTACTTGCTGAAAACCTTCTTGAACAAGGTAGAGGAGGCTTTGGCGAAGGCGAACTGGCTGAGGCCGGCATCCATGGAAACGGTGTTGGCGCTGGCGATCTGGTCGAAGGTATTGTTCTGCATTTTTCTTCCTTTCACCCGGCTCGTCGTTTCGTTTGTTGGTTCATGCTTCGTGCGGAGCCGTTTTTCTGTTGTGGCTTCATTGTAGGCATACCTCTGATGTGAAATCTCGTCAGTTTCATCGCTTCTTTTGTATCTTCATCTGGTAAACAGAAATAAATGATTGTGACGGAGACAGGCGGAGACATGCTGCATATGCAGGGGTGCTTCGTGGAAAGGATGGCAACGATGTTGTTGGCAGGCTCATTCAGACGGGTTAAGAAGAAAGAGAAAAACTATGATAAATGCAACGGCGAAGCCGGATACTTCCGGGATACGCAAGCCGAAGCGCGAGTACATAGGCATGTTGTATTGTCTTCCATACGTGTTGGTCTTCCTGTTCGGCATGATCATCCCGATGTTCTACGCGCTTTATCTCAGCTTCTTCAAGCAGTCCCTTCTCGGCGGTACCACATTCGCGGGCTTCGACAACTTCACCCGAGCATTCAAGGATGAGGCTTTGTGGGGCGGCTTTAAGAATGTGCTGATTTACGCGGCGATTCAGATTCCGATAAATCTGATTCTGTCCCTTGTAGCGGCGCTCATCTTGGACTCCTAGAGAATCCGCCATATCGCAGTGCCGCGAATTTTGCTGTTCCTGCCTTATGCCGTCCCAGGCGTCGTTGCAGCGCTGATGTGGGGATACATTTACGGCGATAAGTATGGTCTAGTTGGCCAAATTTTTCATATGATGGGTGTGCAAGCCCCCAACATGCTGTCGGAACAACTCATGCTGTTCGCTATCGCAAACATCTGCACTTGGTGCTTCCTTGGCTACAACATGCTGATCTATTATTCTGCACTGATCGGCATCCCGAACGACCTGTCTGAGCTGGTGGCGGATCTCGCAGCGGAGAACCAGAACATCATTGGCATCAAGGACACTGTCGACACCATCAGCCACACCAGGAAGGTCATTGCTGCCCGTTCGGCCAGGCATGGATGTGCCGGAACCTGTTCGACGAGTATCTGTTCAACCAGGATGCATCGTACCTGTCCCGCATTTGGCCGATCATGCGGGACACCGCGCGATTCTGCATGGATTTCCTATCGGAGACGGAACATGGACTGGCCCCGTCCCCTGCAACATCACCGGAGAACTGTTTCTTGGTGAATGGAGAACCGGTATCCGTTGCGCTGTTCGAAGCCCACAGAGATTACACTGAACGTTCTGGGGACTGATATGGGACGTGTCGTACTGTCTCCAGATAAGCCATTCAAGGGATCCATCCGGCGTTAACGTTGAGAATATGCCGCGATACCAGCGTGTCACCATTCCTCAGGACATCGCCTTGTTGGACAATGCTGTTCCGGACGAGGGCTTGCAAGACATGCACTTCAACGAGCTTAAGACATCCCTCTACCGGCATGCGGAAGATGAGCGCATGCATGTAACTGAGTATCGTAATGTGAACGATCTCATCAAGAATAAGAGCAAGCATGCTGGTTTTATTTCAATCGGTCCGGCACCGTTTGAGAAGAATGTGCTCCTACGATTGCACATGAGGTTTTCCGCAAAACTGGTGGTCAGGGACAGTTTCGTGCCATCTTTATGAAAACCATATGAAAGAGGCCTGATGTCCGACCCTTGGGGCTTGGGCATCAGGCCTCTTTCCTGATATGAGCAGAGGACGCGGCATGCGGAAAACATGAATCCATGCCGCATCTTCTGCGTTATGAAGCATCGTCACCGGTTAATCCAAGGTGAAGGAACCTTGCAAGACAATGCCGTCCCTCCTCCACAGGAAGGAGTAGAGGAGGGACGCACTATCTGATCGTCAGATCAGTTCGAGATTGACATCGAGGCTGATTGGCTGATCGGCGGGGATGTGATACTGGGAGTGGACCGGAGACATCCAGGAATCGTCGCCTCCGACACCCATCTGCGCGGCGAGCACACGGAGGAACATGTGCTTTGGAGCCGGCAACTCGTCTTGGTGCTGGGCTTCTTCGATCATGAAGCTGGAATACGGCTGCAGGCTCACAGCGAACGGTGCGGCACCATTCGCGCGGCTGACTCGCAGACCATGTCCATTTTCATCGGTGATCTCCGCCCAACGGACCTCCTCGTGGTTGCCCGTCTCCTGCGGCATGAGATACGGAGCATGATCCTTGAACGCATCGGTGCTCCACACGCCCAGCTTGGCGTGTTTGCGATCCTGGTATGTTTCCTCGGGACCAGCGCCGAAGAACCTCAGGTTCGAATACTGGACCGGCAGAGTCCATTCGATACCAAACGCAGGAATGGTGGGTAGCTCGCCGGACTCGCCCGGATATTCCACATGCAGGTTCAGACGGCCAGTGGTATCGGCGGTGTATCCGACGGTGACCTTGGTGCACTGCGGCGTGGCAAGCTCATACGTGTATACGGCCTTGAGCGTGTCTTCATCGACCTGTTCGATGACATTGTCCACGCAACGGGCGTAACGGCCGGCCACCATCCACTGGGCTCGCTCGAATCCATGGCCGGCGCCACGATCGTTGTCCGTCAGCGCGCGGAATGTGGTGATCGCCGGGCGACGCAGCACGAATTCGTGACCGTCGAACGTGTAGGAAACCAAACCGCCCTGGGTGCGAGAAAGAAGAATCTCTCGTCCGGAACCCTGAACACCCGCGTTCCAACGGCCAACAGTGACGATGCCATCCGCAGGCAGAGCCGCGTCTTCGGCTGCCTTCGTTCCGGCTACAATAGTCTGGCCGAAGGCGAGTTCGTACCCGGCAGGAGCCCAATCGGTCGCCTCAGCGAGGCGCTGGGACACTTCAAGCACCAGCTCATCGGCATTGGCGCGGTAGAGATCCACCGGCCATTCGACATCGAACGTGCATGCTGAATCGGCGGGTACGTCGAAGCGACGCTCGGACTGCCATACCGGCTCTCCGTCAGCGAGGATGCGCAGCACGAACTGGTATCCGCCGGTCGAGATGAACAGATTGTCGTTCTTGATGGACACCGAACGATCGGTCACGTCGATATGGACGTTGGAATACAGCTGCTTGACTTCCTGGGCCTTCGGCGCGGGAGTACGGTCGGCGAAGACCAGTCCGTTGCCGGAGAACTCGTAATCGCTCGGACGGTCGCCGAAGTCTCCGCCATAGCACAGACGGGTGGAACTGTCCGGCTGGGTGGCATAGATCGCCTGATCAATGAAGTCCCAGATGAAGCCGCCCTGATAGTGCGGGTAGCGCTCCAGTGCCGTGTATTCGTCCAGATTGCCGACTGAGTTGCCCATTGCGTGCATGTACTCGCAGGAGATGTACGGCTTCTGCGGATCGTTCTTGAGATATTCCTCAACCACATCGGCATGCTCGTACATGCGGGTTTCGATGTCGGTCACATCGTCGTAGTCGCGGTTCTTCGTCACACCCTCGTAGTGCACGGGGCGGTTCGGATCGATGTCATGCACATGCTTGTACATGGCGCGGAACACATCGCCGGTGTAGGACTCGTTGCCGAGAGACCAAATGACCACGCTCGGGTGATTGTAGTCGCGGCGCATCATGCTGTTGACACGATCGACGCAGGCACCTTCCCAATGTGCCTTGCTTCCTGGAACCGCGGTTTCGGCGGTGACCACGTCGCCGGGCAGGCACCAGCTGCCATGGGTTTCGAGATTGGTCTCATCGATCAGGTAGATACCGTACTCATCGCACAGATCGTACCAACGTTCCTGGTTCGGATAGTGCGAGGTGCGGATGGCGTTGATGTTGTGACGCTTGCAGAAAATCACATCATCGATCATGTCCTGCTCGGTGATGGAACGGCCGCGCTTGGCGTCGAACTCGTGACGGTCCGCGCCCTTGAACACGATGCGTTTGCCGTTAAGGGTCATGATGCCGTTTTCGATGCGGAAGCGACGGAAGCCGACCTTCTGAACGGCAGCTTCGACGATGTTGCCGGCCTGGTCGATGACGTTGACTTCAAGTTCGTACAGAGATGGGCTTTCGGCGCTCCACGGCTCGAGGCCCTGCAAGGAACCGCTTGCGAACGTGGTATTGGCGTCGGCGTTGGTCGAGGCCTCCCATACTACGTTGCCTTCGGAATCCTTCAACGTGGCCGAGATGGTAGCGGCATCGGAGGCGTTGCGCACGGACAATGCGGCATCAAGAGAGGCGGTGCCGGACTCGGCGTCCCAATCGGCTTCGAGCTGCATGTTCTCGACATGGACGTGGGGCTGCGCCGTCAGTTCGACGGAGCGGAACAGACCGTGCAGACGCCAGAAGTCCTGGTCTTCAAGCCAGGATGCACTGGAATACTCGTAGCAGGCGACCGCCACGACGTTCTCTCCGTCATGCAGCAGGTCGGTGATATCAAACTCGTTGGGAGTGAATCCGTCTTCGCCGTAACCTGCGAACAGGCCGTTGACCCATACGTAGATTGCGGTTGCCATTCCATGGAAGACGATGGAGACGCTTCCTCCGGACTCCTTGGTGTCCGCAAGACGCTTGGACACAACGAACTTCCTGCGGTAGAGCGCCACGTGATTGTTTTCCGGAACATTCGGCTCCAGCGGATTCTCGTGGCCGTCCCACGGATACTGGATATTCACGTACTTGTTCTTCAGCAGGCCTGCCATCTGCAGATGGCCCGGAACTTGGGCGCGGCAGAAAGAGGAATCATCGAAGTTCTCAGCCACGAATGGCTCTTCGCTGAAGTCGATGTCGGAAGCCTGCACGATTTCGACGCGCCATTCTCCGTCAAGGCTTTGCGTGAGATCGGAGTACTCGCCACTCTGCGGATCATGCGTGAAGCACTTGTGGTTGGAATGTGCCGGCGTGCGGTTGACTTCGAACACAGTCGCGTCGGTCAGCCACGTCTCGGATGCGTGCTCAATACGATTGCTATTTGCCATGTTTCCTGCTTTCTTTCATTACTTCGTTGTGAATGATGTGGAAGCTAAACTTCCTTTACTGGTAATGATAAATGTTTTTTACTGAAAAAGCAAATCGTATTTACCGCCACGGTTTCCTCTGTTTTTCAAGCACTCTCACAAATATGTTTAAGCCGGTGACGGATAGGATTTGCGTTATGGAAACTACTGCAACACGCCGGTAAAAGCCTTGATTACTAATGTTTTTTACTTCCGTTTATAAAACGGCGTATAGTTGCAATACAAGATCAATGGGTGATCTCGGCTCCAACTATCTTAGAGGAGAAGAAAAAATGAGCAATGCAACAGCTGCGGACGGTGGAGTCCGCAAGGGGAGGCTCGGCCAGCGCATCGCCTACGCATGCGGTAACTTGGGTCAGTCTGCTTTCTACAACGCCATGAGCACGTACTTCGTTGTGTACGTGACCAGCTGCCTGTTCTCTGGCGTCGATAAGGCGCTGGCGGCCAAGCTCATCGGCGTCATCACCAGCCTTGTGGTGATTATCCGTATCGCAGAGATCTTCATCGACCCATTGCTGGGCAACATCGTCGACAACACCACCACCAAATGGGGACGCTTCCGTCCTTGGCAGTTCATCGGCGGTGCTGTCTCGGCCGTGCTGCTTGCCATCGTCTTCAGCGGCATGTTCGGTCTGGTGAATGTCAACACCACGCTGTTCATCGTGCTGTTCGTCATCACCTTCGTCGTGCTCGACGTGTTCTACTCCCTGCGTGACATCTCCTATTGGGGCATGATTCCGGCGCTGTCCTCCGACTCCCATGAGCGTTCCACCTACACCTCTCTGGGATCTTTCACCGGTTCCATCGGCTACAACGGCATCACCATCGTCGTTATCCCGATTGTCACCTACTTCAGCTACATGTTCACCGGCAAGCATGCCGAAAGCCAGAGCGGCTGGACCGCATTCGGCATCATCGTTATGCTGCTCGGCATCATCACTGCTTGGACCGTTGCCTTCGGTACTAAGGAAAGCACCAGCGCCCTGCGCGCCAAGGCCCAGAAGAACGGCAACCCGCTCGAGGCGTTCAAGGCACTGTTCCAGAACGACCAGTTGCTGTGGGTCGCCCTGTCCTACCTGCTGTACGCCATCGCCAACGTGGCCACCACCGGCGTGCTCCTCTTCCTGTTCAAGTTCGTGCTCGACAACCCGGCCGCTTACTCCGCTACCGGCGTCATCGCACTGGTGGCCGGCCTCATCATGGCTCCGCTGTACCCGATTCTGAACAAGCGCATCCCACGCCGCTACCTGTACATCAGTGGCATGATCTCCATGATTGTCGCTTACGTTCTGCTGGGTCTTTTCTCCACCAACATCGTCGTAGTGTTCATCGCACTGGTGCTCTTCTACGTGCCGGGCACGCTCATCCAGATGACCGCCATCCTCTCCCTGACCGACTCCATCGAATACGGTCAGCTGAAGAACGGTAAGCGTAACGAGGCCGTCACTCTGTCCGTCCGCCCGATGCTCGACAAGATCGGTGGCGCTCTGTCGAACGGCATCACCGGCTTCATCGCCGTCGCGGCAGGTATGACCGGCAACGCCACTGCAGCCGATATGACCCCTGCGAACATCCACACCTTCGAAGTCTGCGCCTTCTATGTGCCGCTCGTTCTGATTGTGCTCAGCCTGCTGGTGTTCGCCTTCAAGGTGAAGATCAACGAGAAGATGCACGCCGAAATCGTCGAGCAGCTCGAAGCCAAGCTCACGGCCGGTGAGGTCTCCGACGAGGAAGCCAAGACGGTCGAGACGGTTGAAGCCGTCAACGAAAAGGCTAAGACTCTGACTGAGTAAATAACCAATACCTGCCACTCCTTCCTTTCTCTCTGATGGAGGCCCCAATTTCGGTTGGGGCCTCCATTGGTATATGCACTGTTTTATAACCGCTCAAAGTTTGTCAAATGAACAAAACGACAGATGCCCCGGAGCATAATGCAACCAATGTTGTTTCGCTTTTTCGCTCAAGGCATATCTTGCCATGTTCTGAGGTGAACCATGTATTTTCGTGAATGGTCAATCGAAGAATCGAATTAGATTTCATTGTTTCGGATGAGAAGGTCCCAGCTTTACAGGGGGTATTAATGACATTCATCTCACGGGCGGCGCGTTATGTGCTCAGAAAACGAGTGCGCACCGCGGTGCTGTTCATTGTCCTGACCATCATAACGGCGAGTATGCTGTCCGCGACCGCAGTTTCTCAGGCAGCTCAACATGAGGCTGGACAGATTGAGAAACAGGCGGTTGGCGGATTCGTGCTGGCCAGTAACCTGCAAGGCAGCATGCTGACACCTCGCGGAGGCGGAATGGTTCGTCCCGCTGATGTGCAACGAATCTCGAAGATGTCCGGGGTTGACTCGTACATGGTCAGGCAGAACGCCACCGCCGATCTCGTGGGAGCCAGCGTGGTGAAGGTCCCCGGCGGCGATGATTACGATGCGGAGAAAGAACAGCAGTTCGGCAATACGGCCAACGTCATAGGCACAAACGATTCGTCAAAACTCAATGTGTTCACGTCTCACACGCTCGGCATGGTCGAAGGACGTCATCTAAAGGCATCCGATAAGCATATGTCGATGGTCCATGAGGATCTCGCCAAAACCAATGGGCTTAAAGTCGGCGATACCCTCACGCTCAAGGCCAACCCATATGATGCCGACAATGAGTCGCATTCGACGGCAACTGTCAAAACCACCATCGTTGGAATATTCAAAGGGGACAGCGACAGAAAGGTATCCAGTCGCGCGGAACTCACCTCCAACACTGTGTACACCGATTTGGACACTACAAGTACTCTGTACCAGTACAAGGCCGGCAAGGAAATATACCAGGATGCCACTTTCGTTCTGGACAAGGGCGTCGACGTGGAGAAAACCATGGAAGAGGCGAAGAAGCTTCCAGTGGATTGGAGCAACTACCAGATCACGCGCAATGACCAATATACGTCGAGCATGCTGAATGCCGCCCGAGGTGTGCGTTCCATGATGCGCAGCGCTTTGATCGGCGTGACTATTTCGGCCGTGATAGTTCTCAGTCTCATGCTCTTACTGTGGATGAACGACCGACGTCAGGAGATGGGCGTATTGGTGTCCCTCGGCATCGGCAAGCCATCCCTGATCGCCCAATATCTAACCGAGATGATTCTGATCGGCCTGCCGTCCCTGGTCTTCGGATGGTTGTGCGCACGGGGAATGGCCCAATGGCTTGGCACCTCGGCCCTCCGTTCCGTGAACGCCTCCGCGGCGAAGGAGCTGAGCAGCATGGGACAGGTCGGCGGCGATCTCGAGTCCAATATGTCGGTTCGCACCTTGGATTCGCTCACGGTATCAATCGACACAACCGCCGTACTGTATGTATCGCTCGGCCTGCTGGCGGTGATGCTGGTATGCGTTGCCATATCGTGCATACCGATGCTGCGCAAGTCGCCACGAAGCCTGTCGGAGCTCCGATGATGGGCATGAACGTGTGGAAGCGTGCCACGCTGGCAATCGTACGTAAACCGGTACGCAGCGGAATCATCGGACTGTTGATGCTGATGGTTTTCACCAGTCTTGTGGCTCAGGTCGGAGTGTCAACGGCGCTTCAGGAAATGTCCGACGATATCGGCAGAAGCATGGGAATAGGTTTTACCGTCGACACAGGCGAGAATCCTGCAAGTCTAAAGGAAGCGAGCCGGTTCTCGCGCATCCCTGGCGTAAGAAAAACCGTTTACGAGCGTAAGACCCTGGCAGGGGTGGATGGCGCGCATCCGGTTGTCCCCGAACATGGTCCTCGACTGGATTCCGGTCTATCCACGCAGGTCAGCGTGCTGGGCACCACTGACTCCTCGTTGTCCGAAGAGTTCCAAAGCGGTCTGTACCGGTTGGAACAAGGACGCCACATTTCAGGTAATGGCCGGAACGTACTGATTCACCGGGATTTCGCACGTGAGAATGGACTATCGGTGGGATCAACACTCCAGCTCAGTCAGGAAGACCGCGATTCCACCGTTCGCGTGGCCGGAATCTTCTCTGGCAATGTGCAGGCACAGAGCCCTATGCCATCGGACGCATCGGAGAATCTTATCTATTCGGGCGTTCAAGTGGTTTCCGCGCTGACTGGAGAGGAACGGGTCGGCACGATCCGGTGCCTTTCAGATAATCCGCAGACTCTTTCCGCCGCAATGGCCCAAGCAAAAAAAATCGCTGGAAGCAAGTATGTCGTCACCGATGACTCGGCGCGGCTTTCCGGCGTGCTGCAGTCAGTGGAAACGGTGCGCGATCTGGTCCGCATGGTGCTGTTGTCCGTTTGCCTGGCTGATGTGTTGGTACTGGGCATGGCGCTTGTCTTCTGGATCCGCTCACGTATCCATGAAATAGGCACCCTTCTGGCTCTTGGCATTGGTAAGATGCAGATTATCGCCCAGTTCGCAATCGAAACCGGTCTCATGGCTGTGGTTGCCGCCCTGTGCTCGCTGGGCACAGGCTCCCTATTGTCTGGATACGTGTCCTCGCTCCTGCTGCACGATTCGGGAGTCGCGCCTCTTGAATCATTGCAGGTGGAGACTCTGCCGCCAGAACAGACGCTGCTCATCCTGCTGCTCGGATGCGCGGTCATCGCAATCGCGCTCGCCGTGTCGTGCGCCGCAGTGCTGGCCAAATCCCCGAAATCCATTCTTTCCTCTATGCGTTAGGAGATATTAATCATGACTATCTGTCTGCAATTGGACCATGTCAATTACTCATACGGCGCGGCGAAGATCCGCGTTCTTTCGGACGTGAACGCAGATTTCGAATCCGGAAAGATGTATGCGATAACCGGCCCATCGGGAGCGGGGAAGAGCACTTTGTTGTCTCTGTTGGCCGGTCTGGATGCCCCTTCTGATGGAGTGGTTCGTTTTGAGGGCAAGGATATAGCTACGACGGGTTACTCAAAGCACCGTCGCGAGCACGTGTCCTTGGTGTTCCAAGACCATAATCTGATCGACTATCTCACCCCCGAAGAGAATCTTCGCCTGGTCAATCCCAAGGCCGATATGAAGATTCTCGAGGATTTGGGACTGAGCCGTGAGGAATCGAAGCGCAACATCATGCACCTGTCGGGCGGACAACGTCAGCGAGTGGCGGTCGGCCGCGCCCTAGTGGCGCCCGGCCGCGCGATTCTGGCGGATGAACCGACTGGCAGCCTGGATCCGGAAATGACTGATGAGGTGATTGACCTTTTGCGGGATGCCGCTCATCAACTCGGTAAATGTGTCATTGTGGTGACGCATTCCAAGCGTGTCGCCGATTCCGCCGATGCCGTTTACACCCTCAGACATAAGAAGCTAACCAAGGCGTAGTTCGTTCGTACAGGCCGTGTCTTCCGTCTGAACAGCGATCCACCATCAATGGCCTCTCGGACTTCCATTGCGGCAGGGGCCCTCTTGACGCGTGGCCGCTGCGCCACGCAATGAACGCGTTGGGCCGCGGCATCGCCGCCGCTGCCTACGTGTCCATGGGTGGGGCGGTACGGGGCTTTTACTCACTGTTCGCGAACAACGTGGGCTGGGGGCGACGTGCACGGCATCGTGGATGGTTCGTTATTACAACGGCAGTTCTCGATAAACCAAATCGTCACGGACTGCAAAGCCCTGCCGTTCCCAGAAATCGTTGCCGGCATCGTTGTCTGCGGGCACTCCGACAGCGACTTTCGGCAGACCGATCGCACGAAGCGTTTCAACCACACGGCCCACCAACATCGAGCCAATGCCCCTACCGCGTGCGTCGGGGTCGATCGCCGTGTGGTAGATGCGCGACCGTCTTCCGTCGTTGCCGGCAAGAATCGCGCCAATGATTCTTCCGTCATCGTCCTCGGCTACGAAGCAGGTGTCGGGATTGCGTTTGAGAAACGTCTTTATTGCATCCTCGCAATCGTCTATATCCCTCATAGTGAAACCTGTGCATCGTGTCCACAGTCCGTATACCAGCGGATAATCCTCGATTTTCATATGGCGTATGGTCATTGCTATCGGTTCGGTCATATTTCCTTCTTTCCTTCTTAAACGCCAATTCCGATTCTCGCATCGTTCGCGGTACTTCCCGTGCGGGTATGCCATATTTGCGTTGCGCGGCCGTCTGCAGCGCGCGTGTCGGGGAAGCCCCCTGAAGGATAATCCTCGATTTTCGGGGATACCCCGGATGTGAACATACGGCAACGGTATGGTGAACTGTGCTTAACTGAAATCATGCATATGAAGAACGGAAGCATCGCGAGAGCGGCGGCTGTGGTAATCGCAACCGCCATATTGTGCGGCATTGTGCCTATGATTGGCGTCGCACTGCGCAATTCGGCAATCGCGACAATGCGTGAAACCAATATTTTGCAGGCTTTAGCGGCGCTGCCAGAAGGGTTGCGCGACTGCTCTACGGTACTTGCGTATTTGTTTTCAACGGTAGGCTGCATCGCAATCGTCGCCGCGCTTGCCGCTGTCGATTTGCGTATTACCGGCAGCAGGCGCGTCGTCATCCGCGATGTCGTCGTGTCGGCGGCGCCGATACTGTACGTGACCGGTGTCAAATGGCTGGTCGAACGCCCCCGTCCGATTACTTCCGTCGGCAGTGATCTATTGCCAGGCGATCCAAGTTTTCCGAGTGGTCACACGGCAGCCGCGGTGATCGTATCGGTCATGATGATTCTTACCGTGCGTAATTTCGCGCGCAAATGCTTCCCCGACGGAGAAGATGACGGGCGCGCAAACGGAAGACGGGTGTTCCTCCGCAGGGCGGTCATCGGCGCTGTCGCGCTTGTCGCGACGGTCGCCTGTTCGCGACTACTGCTCGGCTTGCACTATCCGACCGACGTGATTATTTCCGCCACCATCTGTCCGCTCATTTCCTACGCCGTATGGTGTGTATGGAACGCATACGAAAGCGCGGCGGAGCGGTAAAAACGTATCTGCTATGTGAGTTCCTTTGATTCCGAAATCAGTTAAGGAATGTCCGATTGTGCGGGCAAAACGACAGGTTGTGTAATGGAGCGCAGGTTGGCGGCGAAAGGCTGGTTCAATCAAACTAGCGGCGGATGCTCACATGCGATGCAGCCAAGAACATCCGCAACAAGAACAGCGCAGGCTCAGGGAGGGCCAAGCGGGTTCGAGGAGTTAGTGCAAGGGAGAACCAATGGAACTCGAAGAACTTTCGGTCGTTGAAAAGGCCGCAATGCTTTCCGGTGGATCCGAATGGGATTCGCGAGGCAACGACCGCGCAGACATCCCCAGCTTCGTGATGAGCGACGGCCCCCACGGCGTGCGCCGCCAGCTCGGCGAAGGCGATCATCTCGGCATCGGCGCATCCAAGCCGGCCACCTGCTTCCCGACCGCAGGAACCGTGGCCAATTCTTGGGATCCGGCGCTCGCCGAAGAAATGGGCGAGGCCCTCGGCAACGAAGCGCACGATCTTGACGTGAACGTGCTGCTCGGCCCGGGTCTGAACATCAAGCGCAACCCGCTGTGCGGACGTAACTTCGAATACTATTCCGAAGATCCGATCGTCGCCGGACGTATGGCGGCAGGCCTGATCCGCGGCATCCAGAGCAACGGCATCTCCGCATGCCCGAAGCATTTCGCGGTCAACAGCCAGGAACTGCGCCGCCAGGCCAGCAACTCCGTGGTCGATGAGCGTACCATGCGCGAACTGTATCTGACCGGTTTCGAAATCGCAGTGCGTGAAGCCAAGCCGCTGACCATCATGACCTCCTACAACGAGATCAACGGCGTCTACGCGCACGAAAACAAGCATTTGCTCCAGGAGATTCTGCGCGACGAATGGGGCTTCGACGGCATGGTCGTCTCCGACTGGGGCGGATCCAACTCCGCGGTCGCAGCAGTCAAGGCAGGCGGATCGCTGGAAATGCCGTCTCCGGGCTTCACTTCCGTGCGTGAGCTGGAAGGCGCGGTCAAGGCGGGAACCCTGTCTGAAGCCGATATCAACGCGCGTGCCGCAGAAGTCGCAAAAATCGCGGCAGCGACCAAGCTGGTCGGTGTTGGACGTAACGATCTGCTCAAAGACGATATCGCAGCAGCGCATCACGACGTGGCACGCAAGGTGGCCGAAGGCTCCAGTGTGCTGTTGAAGAACGATAACGCGACCCTGCCATTCAAGGCCGGCACCCGCGTGGCGGTGATCGGCGATATGGCCGCAACCGCACGTTATCAGGGTTCCGGCTCCTCCAAGGTGAACGCCACCAAGGAAGAGAACATTCTTGAAGAGGTCAAGAACGCCGAAGGCCTCGTGCTTGCCGGCTATGAGCAGGGCTATGACCGCCAGGGCAAGGCTGACCGCGTGCTCGTGGAAGACGCAGTCGCGCTGGCTGGCAAGGAAAGCGTTGATGTGGTGCTTGCAGTCGTCGGTCTTGACGAACGCAGCGAATCCGAAGGCCTTGACCGTTCCACCATGGCGATTCCGCAGGTGCAGAACGATCTGGTCGAAGCGCTGAAGGGCGCGGGCAAGCCGATCGTGGTCGTGCTTGTCGCCGGCTCTCCGGTGGAACTGCCGTGGATTGACGACGTTGCCGCAGTGCTTTACGTGGGTCTGTCGGGTCAGGCCGGCGCTTCCGCGACCGTGCGCGCGCTGACCGGTGAGATCAATCCGTCCGGCCACTTGGCTGAAACCTGGCCGATGCATTACGAGGATTGCCCGAGCTCCGGTTGGTATCCGGCGATTGGTCGCGATGCGATCTATCGCGAAGGCCCGTTCGTTGGCTACCGCTATTACGAAACCGCCGGTGTGCCGGTGCGCTTCCCGTTCGGCTATGGCCTGAGCTATTCCAAGTTCACCTACAGCGCCGCAACTGCCGGTGAAAAGGGCGTTGACGTGATGGTCGGCAACGATTCCGACGTTGCCGGTTCAGCCGTTGTACAGCTGTATGTGCGCGGTCCGCAGGGTGGCGTACTGCGCCCCGATCGCGAACTCAAGGGCTTCGCCAAGGTTTCGCTTGCCGCACATGAAAGCAAGAGCGTGCACATTAATTTCGATCGTTACACCTTCCGTCACTTCGACGTTGCCTGCAACGAATGGAAGACGGAATCCGGCGAGTGGACGCTGATGGTGGGCGACAACGCCGAGCATCTGCCGCTTTCGATTCCACTCACTGTTGCCGGCGATATCGAGCCCATTGCCGCGGATGTTGCGCTCGGACATTACCTCAGCGGTCACGTCAAGGAAGTGACCGATGCTGAAATGGCCATTCTGTTTGGTCATGAGGTTGTGGCTCCGGGCAAGCCGGTGACGTTCGATGTGAACGATCCGATTATGTCTTGGGTGGATTCCAAAGGCTTCGTGGCGCGTACCGTCGCCAAGACGCTCGCCAAGCAGGAAGCCAAGATCCGCCAGAAGACCGGTGCCCCGGACCTCAATACCCTGTTCATCCTGAACATGCCTCCGCGAGCCATGAGCAAGATGACCCAAGGCATGGTCGATTCCGCGATGGTCGACGCCATCGTCAAAATCGCCAACGGCCACACCTTCCGCGGATTGGGCGGCGTGATTGCCGGCTTCTTCCGCAACCAATCCGCAAACAGGCGCACTGCAAGGGAGCTGAACAATGACTGATAACAACGCAACGCAGACGGCCGAGAAGGTCGGTCCGATCCGCCAGTGGATCAAGGATCACCCGAACATCTGGGAATTCATCCTGTTCAACCTGCTGTCAAACATCTCCACCATCACCCGTTTCGTGGTGACGTGGATTGGCACCGCCATCTTCATCAGTGGCATGGGCCTGACTCAGCCGTTCCACTTTCTGATTTTCAACTACGACACCCAGGGCAACGGTCTGGGCGGCTTCCTCACCTTCCTGCTTGCCGAGGTGCTCGCCCAGGTGGTGAACTTCTTCGTGCAGATGAAGTGGGTGTTCAAGTCTGACTCCAGCTTCAAGGACGCCGCTTGGAAGTATGTGATCCTCGCTGTGATCATCGTGGTTGTGAACCTCGTGCTGCCGGGCTACGTGACCGGTCTGTGCCAGGGTTGGGGCATGGGCGCTGGCATCGCCGGCACCATCGCTTCCGTGGTCAACACTCTGCTCGCCGTGATTGTGAGCTACCCGCTGCTCAAGTTCTGGGTTATGCCGAAGAGCAAGGACTCCAAGGAGGCCACTAAGTAACCCTTCATAGCTGACTTCCCTTTCTTCCTCTCCTCAACCCGCCCGGTCTTCCTCCTTTTCCCGGGCGGGTTTTCTTATGACTTTTGCTGCTTTCTCGTGATTTCTCAATATCGAAAATGTAATCGTCAGCAGTGCTGTCGGCGTAAAATCGAAAGTGAGATTGGCGTAAAATCGAAAGTCAAAACAGCGTAAAATCGAAAATGAGATTGGCGTAAACTTGAAAGTGCGGAATGATGAGTGATTTAAAAATGGCGGAATATCGTCCTCGCGTTGCAGACCGGCGGCTGGAAAAACTGCTGCGCGCTTTTGGTGCCGTTGAGATTGTAGGTCCAAAATGGTGTGGCAAAACGTGGACGGCTTTGGCGCATGCATCCAGTGTGGATCGTCTCGATGATTCCGCTACCTACGACGCCGCGTCTAACGATCCGAATTTGGTGCTCATGGGTGAAGAGCCGCATCTCGTGGACGAGTGGCAGGAAGTTCCGGCTGTGTGGGATGCTGCTCGCCGGCATGTTGACGATAACGCCAATCGTAAAGGGCAGCTAATCCTTACAGGTTCCAGCCAACCTAAGGAAACTGAGAAAATACACCATAGCGGAACCGGTCGCATTGCGAGACTTCATATGCGTCCGATGAGCTTGGCTGAATCCGGTGAATCAACAGGGAGCGTAAGTCTCGGCAAACTTTTTGAAGGCGAGTTTGAACCTTCCAGAAACAAGACGGGCATTATGAATGTGGCTCGGTGGTGTTGCCGAGGTGGATGGCCGTCAAACCTTGATGTTGAAGACGAGTTCGCTCTGGAGACTTCGGCTGAATATGTACGGAGCATACTGGACGTCAATATTCCTAAGCTTGGTCTTAACCCGGAAATAATGCGGGTTCTCATGAAGGCACTTGCCATGAATGTGGCTCAGGCGCCTACCTACGAGACGCTGATGAAAGACATGTCATACGGTGATGAAGGCGTCAGCATCAGCGCTCCGACGCTGAAACGATATATGGATGAGCTGAAAAGTCTCTATCTGATTGACGATTTGGAAGGATGGGAACCTTCTCTTCGTGCAAAATCTCGAGTTCGCACGAAGCCGAAACGTTATTTCGTGGATCCGTCGCTGCCGAGCGCGTTACTGGGGGCGACTCCGGCTGTCCTTGCGCGTGACACGCAAACGCTGGGAGATTTGTTTGAAACATTGGTGATTCGTGATTTGCGCGTGTATCTCGAATCGATGGGTGGTGCGAATCGAATCGCATATTATCGGGATGAAAAAGGTCTTGAAGTTGATGTGATTCTTGAATTGGTGGATGGTCGCTGGGCTGCGGTGGAGATTAAGCTGAGCGATTTGAAAGTCACGGAGAAAAATGTAGACAAACTACATGCTTTCAAAGAAAAAGTGTGCGGAAATCCTCTATCTCAAGTTCGTGAGCCTGAATTCATGGCGTTTATTGTCGGGCGTGGTGATATTGCATACCGTCGTGATGATGGCATTCTGGTGCTGCCGATCGCCACGCTCGGGGCGTAACAAACGAACGTTGCGGCAGGTGGGACAATTGGGGGTGGATTGAACGAAGGAGACGGTGTGCAAGGAGTGCGGCAGGTGCGGGAATTGCGGGAATCGCAAAAAACACGGGAATCGCAGGAGTCGCAGAATTCTCAAGGAACGCAGCCAAAGATCGGCAGAATTCCGGCGCTGATTGCGGCGGTGGTAATTGTGGGAGTGGCCATTGGTGCGGCCGCCGGTCTGCTGACGTTGATGCTGTACGGCGTCGAGCATCTTGCGCTTGGCTATGTTGAGAATTCGCAGGAATCCGGCCCGTTCAACGTTCTTGTGATTCGTCGACTGATTTCCGTGACCGCGGGTGCGGCCATCGCGGCCGTGATTTGGTGGCTGTTGCGTACGCGCAGTACGAAAGTACCGTCCGTTAAAAAGGCGGTAAATGGCGATATTATGCCGATTTGGCAGACCGTCGTGCATGTGCTGCTGCAGATTTTCATTGTCGGTACGGGCATGTCGATCGGTCGAGAAGTGGCGCCGCGCGAGTTGGGTGCGATGTTCGGCCAACGGTTCGCGCGTTGGGCGCATCTTGATGCGAAAGACACCCGTATGCTGGTGGCAATCACGGCTGCGGCTGGCCTTGCGGGCGTGTATAACGCGCCGCTTGCGGGCACGTTTTTCGCGGTCGAGATTCTGCTCTCCGACATAACCCTCGAAACCGTGACGCTTGCGTTCTCCTGTTCCGCGTTGGCTTCGTGGGTGGCGTCGCTGGTCAAAGGCACGCACACGTTCTACCTGATCGGAGAAACCGACGGCCTGTTCACTCCCGATTACATGGCGTTCGCACTGGTTGCCGGCATGATTCTTGGCGTTGCCGGCGCACTGTTCCGTCGCGGCTCGCAGTGGGCTGAGAAATCCAAGCCGTCGGGCGTGGGGATTTTGTGGATGCTGCCGCTCGTTGGCTTGCTGACCGGTGTGGTGGCGATTTGGGTGCCGCAGGTCATGGGTAACGGTCGTGCCACCGCGCAGTTGAGTTTCTCGTCCGACGTTGATTTGGCTGTGCTGCCGATTTTGTTGGTTTCATTCCTTGCGAAGGCGATTGTCACGCTGTTGACGATCCGTTCCGGCGCTGCCGGCGGTGTATTGCAACCGGGTATTGCGCTCGGTGCTTCAGGAGGTGCGTTGCTTGGTATTCTGTGGATGCAGGTGTTCCATACGAATTCGATTGGCATGTATGCTCTGCTGGGTGCGTGTGCGCTGTTGGCTGCGTCCCAGCAGGCTCCGCTTATGGCGATTTGTTTGGTGATGGAACTTGCGGATGCTCCGATTAATCTGTTTGTGCCCATTGGCTTCGCGGTTGCGGTCAGCGCGTTCGTCGCGAGCCGTTTAGATGGCCCTCTTGCCGCTATGCATCTATCGAAAAGTGCGAAAAAAGAGGCTAACTGAGAAGAATGCGCATGCAAGGGCGCATTAGACGGTAAACTAGGGGTTGGCATACGGGTGGCCGCTGCTGAGCGCCCGATGATGAAGGTGAAGCGGGTGGCGACGCCGCGCCGCAAAACCCTGAGAACTAGTGGAGTCGTCTTCCAAGTCGTCCAAGCCGCTCAAATCTCACCCAAACACAGCGTCTGAGTCGTGCGTGGCCTCGCAGGTCCGCATGACTCAGACGCTGTGTTTACATGGCCATAAGGCCGGTTTTTCGCGGAATAAGCGCGGTTAGCACAAACCAGTGGTCCTCGGTGCGGATCGTCACTTCGCCGCCATACTGCTGCACGATGTGGCGAATCGATTTCACACCGAATCCGTGCCGGTGCTGGTCGTCGCGCTTTGTGGTGCGCAAATTGCCTTCCGCATCTTTCTTCAGTCGGGAATCGTAATAATTTTCAACACGGATGACGATAAAGTGATTTTGCTCGTATAACGCAAGTTTGATTAGTCGTTGTTCACGTTTCGGCAGTTTCGACGTCGCTTCGATCGCATTGTCGAGCGCGTTGCCGAACAGTGACGCGATATCCATCGACGACATGCCGCTTAACAGTGATCCGTCCGCGACCGCGGTGAACGTGATCCCGCGATCGGAGCACGTGCGCTCTTTTGTAGTCAGAATAACGTCAAGCACGGGATTTCCCGTATGTTGCTGCACGCTGTAGCGCTGCACGGATTGCTCCAATTGCTCGAAGCCGGCTGCGGCATGCTTCGGATCGACTTCGGCACGCAATGCGGTGATCTGATGCTTCAGATCGTGTGCAATCCGGCCCAACGATTCGATATTTTCCTTCGATTGCAGGTATTCCTGATGCTGGCTTTCCAACTGCGCGTTGATGGACGCAAGTTCCGTGTTCGCTTCGATGCGACGTGCCTGCTCCTGCTGCGCGTACAGAATCGCGAAACCGCAGAAATCAACCAGCGTGCGAATGTAGAAAATCTCCTGGCCGACCGAACCGGAAAACGGCGTGTTCGTCGATACGAAACTCAAATTGCTCATGGCGAATGTGACAATCATGATGGCCATCGTCGCAATCGCGGCGGAAGCGGTCGGCAAAGTCGGCGTGGTCTGGCTGAAATTGCTGCGTTCAACCAGCCAAGCCAAACTGAAGCACAATGCATACGTAACGACCAGCAGCGCGATCGCACGCCAATCGTAATCAGCGAAACCATCTCGCACGCCAATGAACGTAACGATCTGCCAATGCAGTGACGCTACCAATTCGGCCAGCACGAACGCGCGCGCCGTAATGTACAGGCCTTCGCGCTTGCCGGTGCCCGCGCCAAGCAAAATCGTCGCATACATGCAGGCGAAGGCGAGCAGCATGCCGATAATCCAGAACCAGATCGGCATACTGCCGTCAAAATACTGCACTGCAATCAGCAGCAGCAGTCCGGCCGCACTGACGATGATCGACCGCTGGAGTGGAACGCGCCGATACAGCACCGCGATATACACCATGCAAGCGGCCCATTCGCAGATCGCCGTATATGAACGGGGTATATCGGGCAGTGCGTTGGTGATCGGCGTCATCGACAGCGCCGAAAGCACGGTTATTGTGGTGGAAGACACGAAAGGTGCGTTTGCCAATCCGGCCAGCATATTCGGCAATACCGCGCCGATCACCTGCCACCCCCCATATAGTCGGTCAGTGCGGTCAGGAACGCCTTCTTGCGTGGGCGGCTCACGCGCAGCTGCTCACCGTTCGACATCACGCAATCTTGGTCGGCAACGCCCGTCACATGCTTGAGGTTCACCAGATAGCAGGAGTTCGAGCGGAAGAAATGATGGTCGGTAAGCTTGGCTTCCATGTCTTTGAGCGTGCCATTGATCGACAGTTTGCCTTCCAGCGTGTGGATGACGATGGTGTGCCGAATCGATTCAAGATACAGAATGTCGGCAAGATTCAGGCGCATCTGCCCGTTGCCGGTTTCGATGAGCATGGAATCATCGCCATTGCGTCGCACCATGTCGATCGACTTTTTGAGCTCCTGCGAAAACGCGAACCATGGTAGAGGTTTAAGCAAGTACGACAACGCACGCACCTCATACCCGCTGATCGCATACTGCGGTGCAGCGGTGATGAACACGATCACGACTTTGTCATCGCGCTCGCGGATGCGTCTCGCGGCGGCCATACCGTCCATTTCGCTCATCTCGATGTCGAGCAGTAAAATATCGTAAACGGGGGTATATTTTTCTACGATTCGCGCACCGTCGTCGAATACGGAAACGGTAAATTGCTCGCCATTTTCCTGTTGATATCGGTTGAGATAGTCGAGTACCAGCTGGCAGCTTGCGGGATCATCCTCGACCACGCCGATTCGAATATTGCGCATTGCAACCTCCCTGTCCTGTCTTTCGCTCCGCACCATTGTCTTGCATGATGGCGATAAATGCGTGTATTTACTACGTCGTTAACCCCTTTTTGTCAGCGGAGACAAACAGCTCGACTCGCGACACGCATTGACAGTCTCGTTGTTGTATGTATCATAGAACGTGGCTCAACGAAGAGAACCTTCGCTAGACCAAAGAAATAAATTAACGCTTTGAATTGTGGCTTTGTCGAAGTTGTAAGCCACAAGGCGAGGCACCGAAAAAATCCCTTTACAACGGATCGTGAGGCACGTACCTGCCTCTGAAAGGATGACAAATCATGGCAGAAGTCGTATTCGACCATGTTACTCGTATCTACCCGGGCAACGATAAGCCGTCGGTGGATGATTTGAATATGGACATCAAGGACGGCGAGTTCCTGGTGCTGGTTGGCCCGTCTGGCTGCGGCAAGTCCACTACTCTGCGTATGCTCGCTGGCCTTGAAGAGGTCAACAAGGGCCGCATCCTCATCGGTGGCAAGGACGTCACCACGATGCAGCCGAAGGACCGCGACATCGCAATGGTGTTCCAGAACTACGCCCTGTATCCGCACATGACCGTGGCCGACAACATGGGCTTCGCTCTGAAGATCGCCGGCACCCCGAAGGAAGAGATTCGCAAGCGCGTCGAGAAGGCCGCTGAGATCCTCGACCTGACCGAGTACCTTGATCGTAAGCCGAAGGCTCTGTCCGGTGGCCAGCGTCAGCGTGTGGCTATGGGTCGTGCAATCGTCCGTGAGCCGAAGGTCTTCCTCATGGATGAGCCTCTGTCCAACCTCGATGCCAAGCTCCGCGTGCAGACCCGTACCCAGATCGCTGCTCTGCAGCGCCAGCTGGGCGTCACCACCCTGTACGTGACCCACGATCAGACCGAAGCTCTGACCATGGGTGACCGCATCGCCGTTATCAAGCTCGGTGTCCTGCAGCAGGTCGGCGCCCCGACCGAGCTGTACGATCGTCCGGCCAACGTCTTCGTCGCTGGCTTCATCGGCTCCCCGTCGATGAACATCAACACCCACCCGGTGGTCAACGGCAAGGCAAAGATCGGCGAAGACACCGTGGATCTGCCGGCTGAGGCTGTCAACAAGCTCACCGCTGAAGACAACAACCAGATCGTCGTCGGCTTCCGTCCGGAAGACGCTTCCCTGGCCGCCCCGGATGACGCCAACGCCTTCTCCCTCAAGGTCATGAACGTTGAGGATCTGGGCTCCGATGGCTACATCTACGGCAACATCATCACCGATGGCTCCGCTGCTGAGGCATCCACCATGATGTCCGATCAGAACAAGCTCACCACGATCCGCGTGAACCCGCGTGCTCTCCCGAAGGTCGGCGATACCGTCAAGATCAAGATCGACCCGTCCAAGATGCACCTGTTCGCTCCGTCGACTGAGCTGCGCCTGAACTGAGCTGATACCGAGTAACCAACCGTTGGCTGTTTCTTCAGGGGGATATCTTTTGCGGAAATCGGCTGGCGGGTGGCTGAATAAAAACTTGGCGGAAGCGCGAACTTCCGTCAACCATTAAACGAGACGTACTCTTCCTCTCTTACCGTCTCGTTGGAGAAGCCCCGCGTTTGAACCGCACCCCGATTGTTGGACTGAAGAAATTCAGATTCGATGATCGGAGGTGCGGTTCTTTCGTATGCGTGAG
>NZ_JBBMFR010000015.1:0-6303 GCF_040095915.1 Bifidobacterium hominis
GGAGTTCCGGAGCATGTCCCTCGCGGTCTAGGGCTGTATCCTAATTAACAACGTCCAACAAACGGGGCGCAGTTCAAAGTGAGGGGCTTTTCATTATTTTGCTATGAAGCTTGTTGATGCGAAACTTACTTCAACACTTCGATGGAAGTGATGCCGACCGGCTCGAGCGGAGCGTCGGAACGATCGGTTGCCACGGAATCGAGCTTGTCGACAACGGCCTTGGACTCGTCATCCGCGACTTCGCCGAAGATGGTGTGATGGCCGTTGAGCCATTCGGTCGGCACGGTGGTGATGAAGAACTGGGAGCCGTTGGTGCCGTGGATCTTGCCGTCCATGCCGCGGCGCAGGCCGGCATTCGCCATGGCCAGCAGGTACGGGCGATCGAAGGTCAGACCAGGAACGATTTCATCATCGAAGTTGTAACCCGGACCGCCGGTGCCGGTGCCCAGCGGGCAGCCGCCCTGAATCATGAAATCCTTGATGATGCGGTGGAAGGTCAGACCATCGTAGAACGGCTTGTGGCTCGGCTGGCCGGTGAATGGGTCGGCCCATTCCTTTTCGCCGGTGGCGAGGCCGAGGAAGTTGGCCACGGTTTCCGGGGTCTTGTCGTCGAACAGGTCGATCTTGATGTCGCCTTCAGTGGTGTGCATGATAACTGTAGTCATGGCTCCAAGTGTCTCATGGGCTTGAGACCGGCGATGGTGCGATTGCGGTAATGACGCAGAGAGCCGTGGAATGTCCGCGGCCGATAGCCGGGAAGCCGAGCCGCAACGTGAGATGTCATGCGAGTTGGCTTGCGATGATCAACGCGCCGGCAATAACCATGAGCGCCGAGAAAACACGCAAAAAGAGTCCTTTTGCGTGTCTTCCCAGTTTTTTGGATCCGATTGCGACGGATATCAAGACCAGTCCGATGGCCAGCGGCGCCAAGGCCAGCAGAAGCAGCGGTTTTTCCACGGCATCTCCTCTCGAACGCTGTGATTCAGATGTTTCGATGCTCGGTTTTTCTGCGCTTGCTGACAAGGGCCATGGAGCAGCATGTCGATACGCACAGATTCACTATGCAGGTCGCTGCCGGCAGTAGCCGTATGAACGGCTGACTGTAGAAATCGATAACATCCGGCTCCATGGATCCTGAGTACATTTCAAAAACCGGATACGATGCGAGAGCCAGCGCCGAACTCACGAGGAACGGTATCCAAATGACGGACAGCCGCAGGATGGATACCGTTCGGCCTTCCCGATGAACTTTTTTCGAGAACATAAAAAGAGACCAAGAGGCCACTGCGATTAATGCACCCGTGCAATACAACAGACCGGGGAACTCGCTACGCATGATTCCGTCCTTACTTCAGTTGCAGGTAATTTGGCTTATCGATGTTCTGGATGGTTCGAGGTTATACGGTGTTTTGAGATTGCCATACCTGACATGGCAGTCGAATTGTTCCTTCATCATTTTTGAAGCTGTTGGATAGGCCGTCCAATGACGACTCGAGCTAAACTGGGGAGGGACCGTTGCCCATGCTGATTCTGCGTAATAGTATCTTGTCGGTGTAGCCGTTGCTGCCCACCAAGTGGGTTGTAAGGATAACGACCACATGCCATTACGTGCAATCCAGCCTCCCTTAGCAAACCATTGATTGGACCATGAACCGCGTGCGGCTGTTGTATCCATTCGGATGTTGGACGTTTGTTCTTCCTTTGTCGACGCAATGAGATATTGCATCGTCTCATCCTCGGTTTTCCCGTATACATTCCGCTTCGGATCCTGGACCCAATCAATCACTTCCGATCTATCCATCCCTATTTCCTCATATACTGCCTGATTGTATTTCATGCCGTCTGCCAGTGCGGAGGTCGGGGTGATGATTGCGACGCTGATTGCTGTGATCGTCGCCAATGTTGCCAATGCTTGTTTTTCCATTATGATTCCTTCCCTGATTGCAACTTCGGTTTTGGAAATCGCATACCATTCGAAACAGTGAACTGATTTTGTAGAGGGATATCGTTTTGCATCAAGAGATTTCGGCTGCTCATGGTGTGGTTCCGCAGCCAATAAGAGTGGTACCTTTTCCATGGCATCTCCTCTCGAACGCTGTGATGCAGAGATATCTTTAGTGAATCATGGAATATGGGTAGTTCGGCACTGACTGGTGACGGGATTCGACCCTGATGTTCGTCGGTGTCGGAATATGTTTTCGCCGTGTAGCATCTGGTAAATAAGGCATTTATTCATGATTGAGGGGAATGGAGGACGGTTATGCGAAGAAGAAGGACCATGGCTTATCGGATTGCGGTGTTGCTTACGGCATGCGCGCTGGGGTGGGGGACTGCAGCGCCCGCCGCCGATGCCTCCGTTATCCAACCGGACCAGGACTTGTCTTCCCGTGCGACCGTGCTCGGTTACGACAATCTGCTGTGCAAGTTATTCCCGAGTTTGGATATCTGCAGGAAGCAATGATGAGATCACCATCGTCGTTTTTTTTGGACGCCGTGCGTCCGTATCCGCGTGGGTTTAGGCTGTCATATCTGTTTATGTCGGTGTCTATCGTGGTTCTGGAGGTCGTCTTCCATGCGATTTCAGCTCCGCTGGGAACTCACGACATTCTGATACTTGCCGCGCTGTGTGCCCTATTGTCCGTGGCACCTTGGCTGGGTATCACAGGGGATTTGCTGTATGTAGCCGTGTTCGCCGCGATGGGGGCGTTTAGCTCTTCGCTTGCATTTCCTGTGCTTGGCGTATTTCTGGTTGCAGCTGTGTGGATCATCCGTCACCGCACGGCTCAGGCTGCGCTGCTACTCGCTGGCTACGTTCTGCTGATGTTCTGGCAGAACGGGAGCGTGCTTGCCCGCATGGCCAGCGATGTTTTGCTGTCCTCCGTCGCGGTTGTCGTCGGCTTCGCGGTCAGGAAGTTCATGGACGGGGCCGAACTGTCCCGGCGGGAGCTGGAGGAATCCCGGATGGGGACGGTCAGGGCCGTGGAATCCGTCCGGGCCAAGCTCGCCGCCGGATTGCACGACACGATTGCCAGGGACCTCGCCCGCATCTCCATCTCATTGGAGAGCCTCGCCGCCGCGCACCCGGACCTGTCCGGCGAGATCGCTCCGATAGTCGATCTCGCGCACGATTCCTCACGCCGTCTCAGGCCTATGATCTCGGAACTCAGCCTCGACGCCGCAGCGCCGAGTCTCGCGGCCGCCGTGGAGGAATCCAGACTGATGCTGCGATCAGGGGCACTCGAGTTGGATGCGCATATGCCGGGCGACATCGACGGCGAGATTTCGAGGCAGACGATTCTCACGGGATCACTGTTCGTGAGCGAGACCGCCGCGAACGCTTTGAAATACGCGCGGAGGGGGACGACGGTAGACCTGTTCGCGGAGATCGACGGTGGGGGACTGTCGCTGACGATGGCCAACGACATCAGCGGGAGCTCTTCGGACGGCGCGCTAACGGGAGGCTTCGGCCTTGCGAACCTGAAGTCGCGGATCGAGTCCGAGGGAGGACGGTTGTCCTTCGTCTCGCGTTCCGGACGGTGGATCGTCAACGCGTCCATACCGGATCCGAAAATCCAAGGGGAAGGGGCTGCTGATGAGTGAACCAATCCGCGTCCTGCTTGCCGACGACGACGTGATCGTCCGTGAGGGGCTCGCAGGCCTGCTGGACCGCCAAGACGGCATCGACGTGGTTGCCGTCGCCGAGAACGGCAGCATGGCTCTGCGCGAGCTTTCCAGACGGGCCGTGGACGTGGCCCTGTTGGACGTGGACATGCCCGTCCTCGACGGGCTGGCGGCTGCCAAGGAGATGGCGAGGCTGTATCCGTCGGTCGTGGTGGTGATGCTCACCGTGTTCGAGCATGAGGAATCGCTCGCCAGGTCGCTGGCTCTGAACGTGCGCGGGTTCTTGACCAAGGACATCCCCTCCGCGCAACTCGCCCAACTGATTAGACAAGCGCACGCGGGATACTCGGTGTTTGGACCGCGCCCGACCGGTATCCTCGCCGACAGCTATCTGAACTCCGGGAAGAACGATCCCAAATATGACGCCTTCCGCGAGAGGGTGGAACGCCTTCCGGGCTATCTGCGCACCACGTTTGATCTGCTCATCCAGGCGCTGCCGAACGAGACCATCGCCAAACGGCTCGGTCTGAGCGAAGCCACCGTGCGCTCCTACATATCCGAGATCTTCACCACACTCGGATACACTAACCGCGGCGAGCTCACCATCACAGCCATCAAGGCCGGATACTGACTTCTGTTCCTGACCTGGTCTCCGGTGCGGGATGAACTTAGGTATTCCGCATGTTCGTGAATCCTATGGCTGCTGCGAGGACGATCAGTACGGATGTCTCGGCGGGGAGATATCTCAGGAACAATTCGGGAAGCTCCTGTTTCGTTACGATTGCCATGACAACGATGATGGGGCAGACAGACGACGAGCGAAATGGCGAGAGAGACGAAGGCGCGTTTCCAGGAAAAACGCTTGTTCCGCATAGCTACTCCTAATTGCGGGAACGGCACAGAGAGCCGCGGTCGCAAAGGTCTTGACGGTGAAATCAATCTGTACTTCAACATAGTCGAATCTATCATCTCCGTAGAGGCGGATTCGACTATGTTTTCATGCAGACAATAAGCGAAAAACCTTCAACGACATTCTCAACAGCGCAAAACAGACATAGCCAAAATCTGAGCAATCAACGGCGATGATGAAACACGTGACCTTACACTGCACATGCAGTTCCTAACACGCCAGACGCTTACGATTATGATCACATCAACTTCGCAGAATACTCACGAAACAGATACCGCAAACAACGCATCATGCACCACTATCGGCACCATTCTCACACTAGCCATACCAACATTCGGGCAACTTATCGCCGAACCAGCATTCGTACTCATCGATACCGCCATCGTCGGGCATATTGGCGGGCAAGCGCTCGCCGGTCTGTCGGTCGGGTCAACCATCGTGCTCACTGTTGTGGGGCTATGCGTGTTCCTTGCATATAGCACCACATCGCAGGTGGGACGTCTTTTGGGCGCCGGCAAGCGGAGAGAAGGCTTGGAAGCAGGCATTGATGGCCTGTGGTTGGCTGGAATCATTGGCGTGGTGGTGTCTGTGATGCTGTTCGTTATTGCACGCCCGTTGTGCATGGCCATGGGGGCGCAGGGGAGCGTCTTGCACAATGCGGTTGACTACGTGCGTGCCGTGGTGTTCGGTATTCCCGGCATGTTGCTGGTGTATGCGGCCAACGGTATTTTCCGCGGACTGCAGAAGGTTCGCATCACGTTGGTAGCTGCTACGCTGGGTGCGATACTCAATACGTTGCTGGATTTGCTGTTTATTCTCGGATTCGGTTGGGGTGTGTTTGGGTCTGGAGTGGCCACGCTGATTTCGCAATGGTTCATGGCAGTGTTGCTTATTGTTCCTGCGATGTTGTGGACTCGTGCGGAAGGTGCCCGTTTACGGCCGCGTTTGTCAGGAGTGTTGAACAGTGCTGGCGATGGTGCGGTGTTGTTCTTGCGCACGCTTGCGTTGCGTGCATGCCTGGTGGCGAATGTGGTGCTGGCTACGCATATGGGCGTGGAAGTGTTGGCTGCGTATCAGGTGGTGAATTCCAGTTGGAATTTCGTGTTGAACATGCTTGATGCCATTGGTATTGCCGGTCAGACGTTGGTTGCCGCGCAGATTGGTGCCCGTCAAGAGGATGAAGCCATGCGTTTGACGAGAATCGCTGGCAGGGCAGGATTATGCGGAGGCACGGTAATCGGTATTGGTTTGATGATTGCCGGATGGTGTGCGTCCCCGCTGTTTTCGCAGTCTACTGAGATTCAGCATCTGATCACCATCGGTATGATGGTTGTTGGCGTGACATTGCCGTTGGCTGGTTGGATGTGGGCTGTTGATGGCATTTTGATTGGGGCAGGGGATTACCGTTATCTTGCATTGACGTGTACGGCGACAGCTGCAATATATGTACCCTGTCTTGCTGCGATTGGTTGGATATGCGATGCGATGCAGGCGTCTTCCGCGCTGCGTATGGCATTGCTGTGGCTTGCGGTGAATCTGTTATTTGTAGGATTGCGTGCCATTTTCAATGGGTCCCGTATCGGAACTTCCACATGGTTGCATATCGCACATTGAAATCAGCTTGTGATGGCAGTTTGACATGACGTGAGATGGGCGATTCCTGCAAAATAAAAATCCCGCATGGTTCCGGCGGACTGAACCGCACCCCGATTGTTGGACTGAAGAAATTCAGATTCGATGATCGGAGGTGCGGTTCTTTCGTATGCGTGAGG
>NZ_JBBMFR010000016.1:0-5703 GCF_040095915.1 Bifidobacterium hominis
AATGCGGCGGCGCGCTACTCTCCCACACCCTCTCGAGTGCAGTACCATCGCCGCAGCCAGGCCTTAGCTTCCGGGTTCGGAAAGGGACCGGGCGTCTCACCTGGGCCATGACCACCGCAAAACCAATGTAACGGCCAACCACAAGGGATCGGCCGGCAAACGGAACCAGCCACGATTCCGATCGTGGCGGTCCGGGAACCGGACAACGGACGCAAGCAAAACGCCTTACCAGCATCGTCGTGACCACAAGAAACAGCATTCCTTGCCATCCAACGAGAAACCACCACAGGACGAGACCCAACCCAACAGGATTGGAAGAATGTGCCGCGATCGCCCGTTAGTACCGGTCGGCTCCACCCCTCGCGGGACTTCCACCTCCGGCCTATCGAACACGTGTTCCACATGCGGGCTACAGGCACCGAAGTGCCAAGGAATCCTAATCTTGGAGCAGGCTTCCCGCTTAGATGCTTTCAGCGGTTATCCCTCCCGAACGTAGCCAACCGGCCATGCCGCTGGCGCGACAACCGGCATACCAGAGGTCCGTCCACCCAGGTCCTCTCGTACTATGGGCAGGCCTCCTCAGGATTCCAACGAGCGCAGAGGATAGAGACCAAACTGTCTCACGACGTTCTGAACCCAGCTCGCGTGCCGCTTTAATCGGCGAACAGCCGAACCCTTGGGACCTGCTCCAGCCCCAGGATGCGACGAGCCGACATCGAGGTGCCAAACCATCCCGTCGATATGGACTCTTGGGAATGATCAGCCTGTTATCCCCGGGGTACCTTTTATCCGTTGAGCGATGCCGCGCCCGTGCGCCGGCACCGGATCACTATCTCCGACTTTCGTCCCTGCTCGAACCGTCGCTCTCGCAGTCAAGCCCGCTTGTGCGATTACACTCGAAACCCGATTGCCAACCGGGCTGAGCGGACCTTTGAGCGCCTCCGTTACTCTTTGGGAGGCAACCGCCCCAGTTAAACTACCCGCCAGGCACTGTCCCTGACAAGGATGACTTGCCGAGGTTAGACGTCAAACGAGAACAGAGCGGTATTTCACCTTGCGGCTCCACACGGGCTGGCGCCCGCGCTTCGAAGCCTCCCGCCTATGCTACACAATCCGCGCCTAACGCCAATACCAAGGTATAGTAAAGGTCCCGGGGTCTTTTCGTCCTTCTGCGCTTAACGAGCATCTTTACTCGTACTGCAATTTCGCCGAGCTCCTGGTCGAGACAGTGGGGAAGTCGTTACGCCATTCGTGCAGGTCGGAACTTACCCGACAAGGAATTTCGCTACCTTAGGATGGTTATAGTTACCACCGCCGTTTACCGGGGCTTGAATTCACCGCTTCACCCGAGGGCTGACGGATCCTCTTAACCTTCCGGCACCGGGCAGGCGTCAGTGCATATACAGCGGCTTGCGCCTTCGCATGCACCTGTGTTTTTGGTAAACAGTCGCTACCCCCTGGTCTGTGCCACCCCCCGACGCTCCGAGGGCAAGCCTCTTCACGTCCGGGGGTCTCCCTTATACCGAAGGCACGGGAGTGATTTGCCGAGTTCCTTGACCAGGATTCGCTCGATCGCCTTGGTATTCTCTACCTGACCACCAGTGTCGGTTTGGGGTACGGGCGGCAACGCCCCTCGCGCCGAGGCTTTTCTCGACGGCCTGGACCACCGGATATCGCGCCAAAAGGCGCCCATCATCGCACCTCACCCACACGTCCCACGGATTTGCCTATGGGACGGGCTGCGTGCTTGACCACGGAAAACCACCTCCGCGGCCGGCTCCCATTCCGTGTCACCCCTGTGCGCTAACCTACCAGGACTACGCTCCCAACAATCGCGGACACCGAACCCCGAAGGGAACGACGCCACGCGACCGGAGGTTAGTACTCATCCGTTCGGCTCTTGCGGTTCGCTGCCGGTACGGGAATATCCACCCGTTCATCCATTCGACTACGCCTGTCGGCCTCGCCTTAGGACCCGACTCACCCGGGGACGACGAACGTGGCCCCGGAACCCTTGGTCATCCAGCGGACGGGATCCTCACCCGTCTCTCGCTACTCATGTCTGCATTCTCGCTCCCGCGCGGTCCACGGCACGTTTCCACGGCCGCTTCGCCCCACGCGGGACGCTCTCCTACCCAACGGCCGAAAAGGCCGTTGCCGCGTCTTCGGTGGTGTGCTTGAGCCCCGCTACATTGTCGGCGCGGAACCACTAGACCAGTGAGCTGTTACGCACTCTTTCAAGGATGGCTGCTTCTGAGCCAACCTCCTGGCTGTCTATGCGACTCCACATCCTTTCCCACTTAGCACACGCTTCGGGACCTTAGACGACGATCTGGGCTGTCTCCCTCTCGACGACGGAGCTTATCCCCCGCCGACTCACTGCCGGAATACACATCCACGGTATTCGGAGTTTGGCTGCTATTGGTACCCGACACGGGCCCGCAAGCATCCAGTAGCTCTACCCCCGCGATGCAATCAACCGACGCTGCACCTAAATGCATTTCGGAGAGAACCAGCTATCACGGAATTTGATTGGCCTTTCACCCCTAGCCCCAGGTCATCCCCCCGGTTTTCAACCCAGGTGGGTTCGGTCCTCCACGCGGTCTTACCCGCGCTTCAACCTGCCCAGGGCTAGATCATCCCGCTTCGGGTCCAGGGCACGCGACTCAAAACGCCTTTTGAGACTCGCCTTCGCTACGGCTCCCCCACGACGGGTTAGCCTCGCCACGCACCACTGACTCGCAGACTCATTTTTCGATAGGCACGCCGTCACCCCACAAAGAAGGCTCCGACGGATTGTAGGCGCACGGTTTCAGGAACTCTTTCACTCCCCTCCCGGGGTGCTTTTCACCTTTCCCTCACGGTACTGGTACGCTATCGGTCAGACAGGTATGCTTAGACTTACCCCACGGTCGGGGCGGATTCACACGGGATTCCACGAGGCCCGCGCTACTTGGGACGCATGATCGGAAGACGGCAAGCTTCCAGGTACGGGGCTGGCACCCTCTGCGGCCAGGCCTTCAAGCCTGTTCCCCTGGCAAGCCGTTTTATGACTCCCGCCCGGTCCGTCGGAACCGGGACACACGCTCCCTCAACACCACGGACGCAACCCCCGACGGGTATCACGCGCCCATGGTTTGGTCTGATCCGCTTTCGCTCGCCACTACTCACGGAGTATCCCTTCCTGCAGGTACTGAGATGTTTCACTTCCCTGCGTACCCCCGGAACAACAAGGTTCCGTGCCGGCCCATGACGGCCGGCGGGTTGCCCCATTCGGAAATCCTCGGATCGAAGCCATGTTGGAGGCTCCCCGAGGCTTATCGCATCCTCAAACGTCCTTCATCGGTACTGTCTGCCAAGGCATCCACCATACGCCCTTCAGGGCGGCACACGCCCCGAAAAACCCTAATGATAGCTTCATCACGCCAGACGACAAATCATCACACTGTAAAAAATGATCACAAAACGATCGATCTCGAAACCAGACTCCAAAAAAGAGCCTGGCGAAATCGCGATAAAGCAAACGATGAAACAGAATTCATCGCATTGCTCGCGTCCACTATCCAGTTCTCAAACCACCACGCGCCCCGCCAGGACCCGACCCACAGGCCCACAGGCCCACGGCGTCCCACCAGGGGCATCCGGAAAACCGCACGCGACCACAAGTCGCGGGTGGCGGTCCGGGAGCCCAAAAGCATACCCATACCACTCCCCGGACCCCCGAAAAGGAATCCCAAAGCCCATGATCTCTTCCACACCAGCACGCCCACACGAAACCGGGAACCATTCCCGACGCATGGGCCACACGACGGACGCCAGACCGGCGTCCTGAAAACTCCGTAGAAAGGAGGTGATCCAGCCGCACCTTCCGGTACGGCTACCTTGTTACGACTTAGTCCCAATCACGAGTCTCACCTTAGACGGCTCCATCCCACAAGGGGTTAGGCCACCGGCTTCGGGTGCTACCCACTTTCATGACTTGACGGGCGGTGTGTACAAGGCCCGGGAACGCATTCACCGCGGCGTTGCTGATCCGCGATTACTAGCGACTCCGCCTTCATGGAGTCGGGTTGCAGACTCCAATCCGAACTGAGACCGGTTTTCAGGGATCCGCTCCATGTCGCCATGTCGCATCCCGTTGTACCGGCCATTGTAGCATGCGTGAAGCCCTGGACGTAAGGGGCATGATGATCTGACGTCATCCCCACCTTCCTCCGAGTTGACCCCGGCGGTCCCCCGTGAGTTCCCGCCATGACGCGCTGGCAACACAGGGCGAGGGTTGCGCTCGTTGCGGGACTTAACCCAACATCTCACGACACGAGCTGACGACGACCATGCACCACCTGTGAACCCGCCCCGAAGGGAAGCCCCATCTCTGGAGCGGTCGGGAACATGTCAAGCCCAGGTAAGGTTCTTCGCGTTGCATCGAATTAATCCGCATGCTCCGCCGCTTGTGCGGGCCCCCGTCAATTTCTTTGAGTTTTAGCCTTGCGGCCGTACTCCCCAGGCGGGATGCTTAACGCGTTAGCTCCGACACGGAACCCGTGGAACGGGCCCCACATCCAGCATCCACCGTTTACGGCGTGGACTACCAGGGTATCTAATCCTGTTCGCTCCCCACGCTTTCGCTCCTCAGCGTCAGTAACGGCCCAGAGACCTGCCTTCGCCATTGGTGTTCTTCCCGATATCTACACATTCCACCGTTACACCGGGAATTCCAGTCTCCCCTACCGCACTCCAGCCCGCCCGTACCCGGCGCAGATCCACCGTTAAGCGATGGACTTTCACACCGGACGCGACGAACCGCCTACGAGCCCTTTACGCCCAATAATTCCGGATAACGCTTGCACCCTACGTATTACCGCGGCTGCTGGCACGTAGTTAGCCGGTGCTTATTCGAAAGGTACACTCACCCGAAGGCTTGCTCCCGATCAAAAGCGGTTTACAACCCGAAGGCCGTCATCCCGCACGCGGCGTCGCTGCATCAGGCTTGCGCCCATTGTGCAATATTCCCCACTGCTGCCTCCCGTAGGAGTCTGGGCCGTATCTCAGTCCCAATGTGGCCGGTCGCCCTCTCAGGCCGGCTACCCGTCGTAGGCTCGGTGGGCCGTTACCCCGCCGACTACCTGATAGGACGCGACCCCATCCCATACCGATGAAATCTTTCCCGACACCCCATGCGAGGAGTCGGAGCATCCGGCATTACCACCCGTTTCCAGGAGCTATTCCGGTGTATGGGGCAGGTCGGTCACGCATTACTCACCCGTTCGCCACTCTCACCACCAAGCAAGCTTGATGGATCCCGTTCGACTTGCATGTGTTAAGCACGCCGCCAGCGTTCATCCTGAGCCAGAATCGAACCCTCCACAAAAAACCTTTCATGAAGAGAACCAACATGTGACTCTCAAAAATAAAGAAACCGACATCCGTTTATAAGGAAAACGGACTGTCCGCAAAAACCCCGTCCCGTTTGACCGGCCTCCCGGCACCCACGCCAAACACGCGGGCCGTAAGACGGACTGGCAATCATTGACTATAAAGAAGTAGTACAAATACGCTTTTGAGTTCTCAAACCACCACCACTCACCCACCTCAGGGAACCCCAGCCGGGGAACCACTCGCTGAGCGGCAGCAAGAGATAAACCTACAGCACAACGGCCGGCAACGCAAATCGGACATCCACGAACACCACGAAAACCATTG
>NZ_JBBMFR010000017.1:0-2709 GCF_040095915.1 Bifidobacterium hominis
GGTCAGCGAAACCAGCGAAACGAATCTGCGGAACCAACGCTTTTCCATGCTGTTCGGCCATATCATTCACCCCCGAGCAGTGCTTTGAGCTCTTCCAAGCCCGCCAGATCGCGAGCATTGCCGGTCAAATCGCCAAGCATTCCGGCCAATTCCTTCTCCGCTTCATCGATTTGGCCGCATACATCGGCATATGTGGTGGCGTACTTGTTCTTCAACGCGTTCACTTTGCCAATGAGCTCGTCGATCACGGCATTCGGCAATGCTTCCAACTGCTTCTGCAGCGGCGTAATCCACTTGGCTTCCAGCAACCCTCTGGCTTCGTCATCACTCAACGCCTTAATCGTGTTGCGGGTCTTCTCCTCCAACATGTTTCGCTTGGTCTTGATACCAGATTTCAGCTTCTTCGTCTCATCAAACAGCTTCTGGGCCTGCACCAAGCCACGCTCGAAATCGGAAGCCGGATTCTTGCCGACCGCCTTGACCGCCTTCTTCAGCTCGGCGGCCACGAAGGCGTCACCATCCTGGTTGATTGCATCGCTGTTCTGCTTGTCATCCTCATCGAAACCTTCCAATATGGTTTCAATCTCAGAATCGATGTCCTGCACACGGCGTTCGTCCGTCTCGATTGCGGCCAAATCATCGTGCAACAGCTCGCGCTGAACCAGGTCGAACGGCAGAACGCGGCCAATCCAGCCATCCTGCACTTCCACATCCTTGCCGGCCTTCTTCTTGACGACCATGTTCGGATCCACGACTCTTACCACATCGAAGCCCTCGGAACCTAACACTTCCAAATCAATGGAAATGCCGTTCCACGCATCATCAAGATTCTGATAGGCATCATACGGGTCAACCAGTGGGGTTCCGGCAATCATCGCATCCAGTTCCTTACCGATGGCCGTTTCCTGGGCGAGCGCATCCACTTGTTCGGGATGCTCCACCAAACGGGAGCGCAGGTCAGCAGGCAGGCCGGAAATGGCTTGCCCATACGAGGCAATGAACGCCTGTACGTCGGCATTGTTGCGCACCACAGTGGCGATATCATCGTGATCGCAGGCATAGCAGGCACCATTATCACGGAACAGTTCAGCCTTCAAACTCGGCCAAGCGTTCCAATATTCCTTGAACTGCTCAACCTCGTTCTTCGGAACGCCACCAAACATCGAAGCGTACACATCCCACGTTTCCGCATCCTCGGATGAATCGACATAACGCGGAATGTTGAGGTTGTAATCGTTGGCACGAATCTCATCGATGGACACCAGACGGCTGAACTTGGGTACCGTGCGATTGTTCGACACCACATCGACAATGCGTTTGATATCAGAAGCCTGTAGCTTGTTGTTCTTGCCGTCCTTGATGAAATGCTTCGACGCATCAACGATGAGCACCCTGTCATCATCGCGTTTTTTGCGCAACACCATCACGATGGTGGGGATACCCGTACCAAAGAAAATATTCGCAGGTAGACCAATAATCGCCTGAATATGACGGTTCTCGATCAGATTCTTACGAATCTGACCTTCCTCGCCGCCGCGGAACAGCACCCCATGCGGCAGAACGATGGTCATAATGCCATCGGCACGCAGATGGTACAAGTCGTGGAGCAGGAAAGCATAATCTGCCTTGGACTTCGGGGCTATGCCATAGCTGAAACGCGGATCGATCTCCTTGTCAGCGGAATCCCAATTCTGCGAATAGGGTGGATTGGAGACCACCGCATCCACGAACAGCGGATTGTACGTTTCCTCCTTGTTCTCCAACGTGTCGAACCATGGCCAATCGTCCTCCAAGGTGTCGCCGTTGCGGGCAACGATGTTGTCGGGAAGAATACCACGCATCACCAGATTCATACGCGTGAGGTTGTAAGTGTTCTCCTTGAGCTCCTGCGCGTAATACATGATGGAATCCGGATTGCCGTTTCGTCGAGCCACAGCTTGGCCAATATGAATCAGTAAGGAACCAGAGCCGGATGTCGGGTCGTAGATCTTGATCTGCTCGCGCCCCTGCAAATGCCAGGCGACGATTTCGCTCATCAGCTGGGAAACCTCAGAAGGTGTGTAGAATTCGCCGGCCTTCTTCCCCGCATTGGCGGCGAAATTGCTGATGAGATATTCGTAGATGAAGCCAAGAACGTCATAATCCTGACGACCATCCATCGGAATGTCTTTAATGAGGTAAATCAAATCTCTCGCGGCCTTGGACTGGCTTCTTGCATCGGTACCGAGCTTGGAAAGCCCGGTCTGTAGAGTGTCGAAAATACCGTCGAATACTTTCTTGTGCGCCGGATTGATGTTGCGGGAGAACGCCGAAAGCGCATCACGTACGTTGGAAATCTCGAAATCGTTACCTTGTTTAATCCATGTGGAAAACAGGTTGTCATAGGCGATGAAGTAGCCGCACTCACCCTGCACGAATTCCACAATGTCCGGATTGTCCTCCGTGAGCTGCGGAAGGTCGTTCTCAGTGAAGTCGCTGGCTCTCAAGCGCATCAGTTCGGTTTCCGAAAGGAATTTGTAGAAGATGAAGCCAAGAATGTAATCCTTGTATTCGTTCGCTTCGATCTTGGAACGCATCTTATTGGCGGATTCCCAAATCTTCGAAGCGAGCTGCTGCTTATTCATCTATCCCTCCTCATTGCGGTACCGGCAAACCAATGCACGGCTCCACGAGTGACTGCACATCTTCCATAAGAATACCGCGCCCCCG
>NZ_JBBMFR010000018.1:0-1479 GCF_040095915.1 Bifidobacterium hominis
TGAACCGCACCCCGATTGTTGGACTGAAGAAATTCAGATTCGATGATCGGAGGTGCGGTTCTTTCGTATGCGTGAGGATCGAAGGAGACGTTACGACGACGGGTTCCGCCGCGAGGCGCTGGAACTCATCAAGGCCGGAGCCGGCGGGAACACGCTCGCCAGACGGCTTGCCATACCGGTGTATACCGCGAGAAACTGGATCAGGCTGTACAGGTCCGGCGGCGAGGAGGCGGTCATGGGAGGCAACGGCAGCAGACGCTACGACTGGGAGACGAAGGTCGCAGCCGCGCGCGACCACGTCGAGAACGGCATGACCAAGACGGAGGTCATGGCGAAGTACGCGATCGCGAGCATCGCGCCGTTGGAACGCTGGTGCCGCGAGTACCGGGCGGGAGGCCCGGAGGCGCTCAGGCCGAGGCCCAAGGGCAGGCCCAGAGGCTCGAAATCCAAACCGAAACCCGAACCCACGCGCGAGCAGGAGCTCGCCGAACAGGTCGCCTATCTGAAGGCGAAGGTCGCGTACCTGGAAAAACTCCGGGCCCTGCGGGCGCAGAAGTCACGAGACGCGAGAGAAGCGCCGTCGTCCGACTGCTCGCAGGGCGGGGACACCGGCTCGACCACCTCCTCGAGATAGCCGGGCTGCCGCGATCCACGTACTACCATCACCTGTCGCGCCCGGCGCACGTGTCCAGGCCGGACGTGGAGCCGATGGTACGGGAGATATGGGAGCGCACCCCGAACGGGTGCGGCCACCGGCAGGTGCGCATGTGCCTGGTCCACGAGTTCGGCACGCGCATATCCGCCAAAACCGTGCTCGGGGTCATGCGCCGCATGGGACTGAGATGCGCCATCCGCTCCAGGAACCCGTGGAGGAGGTACAGCTCGTACAGGGGCGAGACGGGCGATCACGTGCATAACCTGCTCAAACGCGACTTCGACGCGGCCCGTCCGTTCTCCAAGCTCGGGACCGACGTCACCGAGTTCAAGGTCGCGGGCGGCAAGGCGTACCTCGCGCCCGTGTACGACATGGCCAGCAAGGAGATCGTCGCCTGGGACGTGAGCCGCAGTCCGGACCTCGGGCAGCAGAGGCGCCTGCTCGCCATGCTCGCGGAGCGCCTGCCCGCCGGCGCGGAGCCGATCCTGCACAGCGACATGGGATGGCAGTACCAGCACCAATGGTGGCGGGACGAGCTCGAACGCCTCGGCATCCGCCAGTCCATGAGCCGCAAGGGCAACTGCCTGGACAACGCCGCCACCGAGCAGGTCTTCGGCCACTTGAAGGACGAGTTCTACCGAGGCCGGGAGTTCGACTCGTACGAACAGTTCAAACGCGAACTGGACGCCTACATCATCCATTGGAACACCAGACGGCGCCAGATACGACTCGAGGGACACACCCCGGAGGAGTTCCGGAGCATGTCCCTCGCGGTCTAGGGCTGTATCCTAATTAACAACGTCCAACAAACGGGGCGCAGTTCA
>NZ_JBBMFR010000019.1:0-531 GCF_040095915.1 Bifidobacterium hominis
GGCTACAACATGCTGATCTTCTACAGCTCGCTGTCCACGATCCCGCACTCGCTGTACGAGGCCGCCAGCATTGACGGCGCGAGCGAATGGCAGATCATCAAGTCCATCAAGCTGCCCGAACTGAAGGGCTCGCTCGCGATCACGGTGATCTTCTCGATCATCGGCTCGTTCCAGCTGTTCAACGAGCCGAGCATCCTGCAGAACATGGTGCCTGGCAACTCGATCACCACGTATTACACGCCGAACATGTACGCGTACAACCTGAGCTTCGCGGGCAACCAGTCGAACTACGCCGCCGCCTTGGCGATCACGATGGCCGTGATCACGATGGCGATCGCGTACGCGGTGCAGCTCAACAGCATGAAGGAGCAGATGAAGTAACGCCTTGGGGCGTACGTCATCTGCATAGGACATGGATTTTTCAAGGAGCATAACAATCATGAGCGATACTGCGATGTCGACGGGGTATATGACTCCCCAAGAGCTTAAAGAGCAGGAACGAGCCGCAAAGAAGGCCGAGAGGGCACGCTT